>CAYJBD010000066.1:0-1051 GCA_964368465.1 uncultured Muribaculaceae bacterium | reverse complement strand
ATAAGCAGTATCATAATAATTAATACCACTTTCCATACATTTATCAATTAACTTCATTGATTCTTCTATATTAACAACATCTCCATCCATAGGAACTCTCATACAACCCATTCCCAGTAGAGATACTTCATTACCACAAAAATTTCTATATTTCATAATATCCTCCAAAAGTAGTATAACAAAAAAAGTAGGAATTTCCTACTCTTTTGCTATAATAGAATTCAATAAAGTTAAATCTTCTCCTATTAAATAAACATAATTATCGCCTAATTTACTTTCAAGTTCCACTAACCTTTCTCTAACAATATCTACTTCCATAGTAAATATTTCTATATACATAGATATAATATCTTCAATAAAATAAAACTTCTTCTCAACAAACAAATTATATATATTATCAAAGTTATCAGCATCAATACTATTTAAATAATCACCATCATATTTTTCATATAAATCTTCTATATAAAAATCATCTAAATACTTATTATATTGCATTTCCCTTATCACTCCTTTTAGCCATTGCTTCATTACTATATTGTTTAACCATTTCCTGTTTACTTATATCATAATTAGCTTGCATATTTTTATTAGACATACCAAAAATAGAATTAGGTTTACCTTTATCAGTAATTAAATCAAGTCCATGATAATTAATATAATTAATCTTAGCATTTAATTCCTTGTTCGATAGTCTAACTAATGCCTTGTTATTAGAAACAGATACCAGTCCTCTTTCTTCGCAAGTTGTGATATTAGCAACAATGTTAGAAGGAGCTAAAGTAAGTATAGTAGGAGAAGATAATAAATTAGTATACTTAGGATTATTCCAAACACTTAAATTTAACACAGCATGAATTTTATCGGGATTACTATCCCATATACTAGAAGTCAACAAAGGTTGATATTTTTCATCACTCCAGTATTCTAATCCTAATATTTCTTTTATTGCTGCCGGATTACTATTCCATATACTAGAAGTCAACAAAGGTTGATATTTTTCATCACTCCAATATTCTAATCCTAATATTTCTTTTATTTCTGCCGGATTACT
>CAYJBD010000065.1:0-5378 GCA_964368465.1 uncultured Muribaculaceae bacterium | reverse complement strand
AATCCTCATTTAGTTGAACCAATTTATTTAAAACTAACAGAAGCTGAGGAAAAGAAAAATGAAAATAACAAAGACAACTGATTATAAAAAAATCAAAGATATATTTAACTATGAGATATCAACAGATAATCCTTTTTTAAAAACGTTAGTAATAGAAGAAAATAATGACATATATGGCTTCATAACATTTTCTATTATCTATGATCGAATTGAAATAGAAATGATTTTAGTTCAAGAAGAATATAGAAGAAAAAAAATAGGAACTCAGTTAATGGAATATTTAGATGATTATTCACTACAAAATAATATTAAAAACATTACATTGGAAGTAAGAGAAACAAATATACCAGCTATATCTTTATACCAAAAACATGGATATAAAAAAGAAGCCATAAGAAAAAATTACTATCAAAATGAAAATGGAATACTAATGGTAAAAGAGGTGAAAATATGAAAGATATGTATATATTAGCAATAGAAAGTAGTTGTGATGAAACATCAGTAGCAATTGTCAAAAATGGTACAGAAGAAATAGCAACTGTTATTTCAACTCAAATAGATGTTCATAAAGAATACGGTGGAGTAGTACCTGAAATAGCAAGTAGACATCACATCAAAAACATAACAATTGTACTAGAAGAATGTTTAGAAAAAGCAAACATGACAATAAATGATGTAGATGCAATTGCTGTAACAGAAGGACCAGGGTTGATTGGATCATTATTAGTTGGTTTACAAGCAGCAAAAACCCTAGCTTACATTTATCAAAAACCACTGATACCAGTTCACCATATTGCAGGACATATTTATGCTAACAGCTTAGAAAAAGAATTAAAGTTCCCACTATTAGCTTTAGTAATTAGTGGAGGACATACAGAATTCATTCTAATGGAAGAACATTATAAATTCCAAAAAATAGGTGGTACACTTGACGATGCCGTCGGAGAGTGTTACGATAAAGTAGCAAGGGTAACTAACCTAGGATATCCAGGAGGACCTAAAATTGATAAATTAGCAAAGAGTGGAGAAGTAACATATAAATTACCATTACCACTCAATGATAATAGTTATAATTTTAGTTTTAGTGGCTTAAAAAGTGCAGTTATTAATTTAAATCACAAAGAAAAACAAAGAGGAAATGAATTAAACCAAGCAGATCTTGCTGCATCTTTTCAACAGACAGTTGTGGATATAATAAAAAGAAAAACACAAAAAGCCATTGAAGAGTATAAAATAGAAAACTTTATACTTGCAGGAGGAGTAGCAGCAAATAGTGCAATAAGAGAAAACTTAAAAACACTATGTGAAGAAAAACAAATAGAATTCACAATGCCGAGTTTTATTCATTGTACTGACAATGCAGCAATGATAGCAGCAGCAGGTTACTATGCATACAAAGAAGGAAGGATTGCTAATATCGATCTTAACAGTAGATCAAGTATAAAATTAGCATAAGTAAAAAATTATGAAATGTATTTTATTATGTGCAGGATATGCAACAAGATTATTCCCATTAACTGAAAATTTTCCAAAACATCTACTAGAAATAAAAGAAGGAAAAACAATATTAGATTATAATATAGAACAAATTAATAAAATAGAAGAAATCGATGAAGTTTATTTAATAACTAATCATCGTTACTACGAACATTTTGTAAAGTGGAACGTTGAAAGAACTAACAAAGAAAAACCGATCATTGTTATTGATGACCATACAACATCAAATGATGATAGATTAGGTGCAATAGGAGATATACAATTTACTATTGAAAAAATGAATATTGACGATGACTTAATTATAATCGCAGCGGATAATTTATATGATTACTCACTACAAAAAGCAGTTGATTTCTATAATGAGAAAAAAGCCCCAGTTGTCCTAGCAGACACTTGTGATGATTTAGAATATATCAAAAGCTTCGCCGTTGCAAAATTAGATGAAAACAATAAAATTGAAAGTCTAGTTGAAAAGCCAGAAAATCCTGAAAGCAATATAAGAGTATGGGCGACATATTTTTATCCAAAAGAAGTAGTACCAGTAATTGATATGTACTTAAAAGAAAAAAACAATCCTGATTCTCCAGGAAGATTTCCACAATACTTATATACGAAAATGCCAGTATACGCTTATTGCTTTACTGATGGAGTTTGTTATGATGTAGGAACACATGATGCGCTAGCAGAAGCAAGAGAAATATTTAAAAATAAAGAATAGAAGCATAAGCTTCTTTTTTTGTAACAAAAAAAAATCAAAATACGTATAATATTTTGAAAGAGAGGAATAATTATGAAGAAAGTATGGGGACCACTAATATTAATCTTAGCCATGATCATATTAAGTGCGTCAGTGTTATTAAGTCTTAAACCTACAAACAATAAGAATCTTATTGATTTAAAAGTAGCAGAAGTAACACACAGTATTTTTTACGCACCACAATACGTAGCTTTAACCCAAGGATATTTTGAAGAAGAAGGGTTAAATGTTGAACTAGTATTAACTCCAGGCGCAGATGCTGTAACAGCTGCAGTATTATCAGGAGATGTCCAAATAGGATTTTCAGGAAGTGAAGCGACTATATACGTTTACAATCAAGGAGAAAAAGACTATTTACAAACATTTGCACAACTAACTCAAAAAGATGGATCATTCATTGTTTCAAAAGAGCCAAACGATAACTTTACCCTAGAAGATTTAAAAGGGACATCAGTAATAGCAGGGAGACCAGGTGGTATGCCAGTAATGACATTTGAATATATTTTGAAAGAAAACGGAATAGACCCACAAGAAGACTTAACAGTTGATACATCAATTGACTTCGCTGCAATGAGTGGAGCATTCATATCTAATCAAGGAGACTATGTAAATTTATTTGAACCAACAGCATTACAATTAGAACAAGAAGGACTAGGTTATGTAGTAGCATCACTAGGAGAATTAGGTGGTAATGTTCCATACACTGCTTATAATGCAAAAAAAAGTTTCATCGAAGATAATGAATCAACTATAGAAAAATTTAATAGAGCAATTCAAAAAGGAATTGACTATGTATATAATAATACAGATTTAGAAGTAGCAAAAGCAATCAGTTCAGAGTTTCCAGATATCACAATCAATGACATTGCAAAAGTAGTAGAAAGATATAGAGGTATAGAAGCTTGGGCTAAAGATACAACTTTAACAGAAGAATCTTTTGATCATTTACAAGATATTATGGAGTCATCTAATGCTTTAGAAAAAAGAGTAAATTATAACGATTTAGTTTATACTGTACAATGAATAACTTATTAACAATAAAAAGTTTACAAAAAAAATACCATGATATAAAAGGTGAAGTAGAAGCTGTTACTAATTTGAACTTTGATATAAAAGAACAAGAATTTGTATCAATAGTCGGACCAAGTGGATGTGGTAAGTCAACAATATTATCTATTTTATCAGGACTAGAAACAAAAACATCAGGTCTTGTAACATATAATAAAAACAATCCTAAAATAGGATATATGTTACAAACAGATTCTTTATTTCCTTGGTTAACAGTACTAGAAAATTGCTTATTAGGACTTAAAATAAAAGGAAAAGTAAATGTCAAAAAAAAAGAAAAAGTAATTAATCTACTATGTAAATACGGTTTGAAAGATTTCATTAATAGTTATCCTGAGTCACTATCAGGGGGAATGAGACAAAGGGTTGCACTAATAAGAACACTAGCAATAGATCCTGACATTTTACTATTAGATGAACCATTTAGTGCACTAGACTATCAGACAAGATTAGCACTAAGTGATGATATCTATAAAATTATCAAAGAAGAGAAAAAGACTGTTATTATGGTAACACACGATATCGCAGAAGCTATTAGTTTATCTGATCGTGTTCTAGTCATGACAAAAAGACCAGGAACTATTAAAAATATCTATGATATAAAATTGACTGATAAAAAAACACCAATTCATAATCGTAAATGTAAAGAATTTAGTAAGTATTATGATGAGTTATGGAGACAATTAGATGTCCACTTATAACAAAGAACACCAAGATTATCTAAAAAAAATAAAAAAAGAAAAAATAATAATTACTATAATTCAATTAAGTATCATAATAGTATTTATAACTATATGGCAGTTATTAGTATCATTTGAAATAATCAATAGTTTCTTAAGTTCTAGTCCTATAGAAGTAGTTGACACCATCATAACTTTAATAAAATCAAATAATTTATTTAATCACATAAGTGTAACAATTATAGAAACAATAGTAAGTTTTCTCTTAGCAACATTCATAGGAGTATTAGTAGCAACTATTCTTTGGTGGTACAAATATGTAGCCAAAGTAGTAGAACCATATTTAACAGTAATTAATTCAATACCTAAAGTTGCCTTAGGACCATTAATAATAATTTGGGTAGGAGCATCAACTTCTTCTATTATATTTATGGCTCTAATGATATCAGTATTTATATCAATTATAAATATATATAATGGTTTTACTAATACAAATCAAAACTATATTAAATTAATGAAATCATTTGAAGCTACTAAAAGACAAATATATACTAATGTGATTATTCCTAGTAATATTAAAATAATCATTAATAGTATGAAAGTCAATATAAGCATGTCCTTAGTAGGAGTTATAATGGGAGAGTTATTAGTATCAAAAGAAGGCTTAGGATATTTAATAATATACGGATCACAAGTCTTTAATATAGATTTAGTAATCACAGCAATTATTATTTTAGCAATAGTATCTTGGATCATGTATTTTTTAATTTCATTACTAGAAAAAAAATTAAGTCGTTAACAAAAAGTCCATGGGACTTTTTTTATGTGAAAAATATAATATTTAACTTGAAAAAATATGAAAAAATAGGTATGATATAGATAAGGTAATGTTTTATAAACAATTATTGCATTTTTGAAGCAATTATGTTATAATATGCTCATTAATGAGAGGGGAAAATTATGAAAAACACATTAAAAAAATTATCAGTGTCATTATTAATAGTTATAACAGCAGTATTAACTATTTTTAGTGCAACTACAGTTGATGCAGCGCCATCAAAAATAACACTTGGGAACTCAGGTCGAGTAAGCCCTCTAATCGATGGATTAGCATATGATACAAAAGTATTATCAGATGGAACATTAGTATTTTGTATGGATTATTGGAGAGCAACTCCAAAAAATACAAGCATGACATTGTCTAGAGAATTAGATGCAGGAATGACATATATTATTGCTAATGGGTATTCAAATAAACATATAACAGGAAACGGAAGTTATGATTATTATATAACTCAAGCAGCTGTTTGGTGGTATTTAGATGAAACAACAGGATCTAACAACTTATCGGCATCGTTTAAAGCAGGTAATAATGA
>CAYJBD010000064.1:0-5568 GCA_964368465.1 uncultured Muribaculaceae bacterium | reverse complement strand
TAAAACATTATTCTCAAGGTGAAGCATTATTCGTTTGTGGTAATAGACGTATGCGTATAAATGTAATAGCAACACCAGAAGAATTAGACTCATTTGGTAGTGGTGGAGGATTTTAGATAATAAAATCCTTTTTGTAGTATAGGAGGTGAAAAAAATATGGCTGGATATAAAGCAACAAGAGCAAATGATGCTCCCAAAACAAAAGATGAACAAATAGATGACGCACTTAATTCAGCTGCATCTGAAGGCGTACAAAAACAAACAGGTATGCCTGCTCCTATAGCAGATCAAATAGTTAAACCAGGTGTTCAAGATTTTCGTAAAAATAACGGTAACATTGTTCCGGGAACAAAAAAGGGAATATTTCCTAACATGATGAATAAGATTAGAGACAAAAACCCTATGCTTCCTGATTTAAGAAAAGAAGAGGACCAACAAAAAAGTAGAGAAAAAAATAATTTACCGCAAAAACAAAGTGGCGCTAATAGAAATAATTCATCTTTAGCAAATAAATTAAATGGATTAAACCCAAAAAATGCTCTAAATCCTTTTAATAAAAATAAAGAAAAGGAAAACGATAAAGAAGACGATAATAACAGTAGTGAAGATAATAATACTGGCGCCGATACTATGAAAAAAGCAGGTCAGTCAATCCAAAAGGTTATAGTTGCAGTCTTACCACAAATGATAATTCCTATATTAATTGCTTTTGCTGTAGTTGGAGTAGTTGCTTCATTATTAACAGGTTTTCAAAGTATTTTCGGAACTTTCTCATCATTTGAAGTAAGTAACGCAGCACTAGGTAATGTCGAAGGATCTACAACATTTAATAATCATGATACAGACATATCAGATGAATATATGGCCGAGTTAATCAAACAACAAGAAGAATTTGGTACTAAAGCAGATTACGATTTAATAACAGCAACTCTATTTAGTGAAGAGCATTTGATGGATTATGCTACAAAAGGACCTAGTATCGACGATGATGAATTAGAGTCTGATGCAAATAATGAAAATCAAGATGATGAAGAAGAAAATACTGATCATTTGACAGATGAAGAAAAAGAAGAATTAGAAAAGAAAAAAGAAAGAGAAAAAGAAGCTATTGACAATATAAGTGTCTTGGCTGAAAAGCAACAAGGTGATAAATTTTTACACAAAACATCAAGCAGTGGGGTAACTATGGAACCTGCACTTGAATATGTAGGAGAAGTAAAAGATATTAAAGCTTTTTATTTAGATGCTTGGAAAGAGTATGGAGCAGCTTTTACACAAGATTATGGTAACGGACATAATGGTATTGACATAGGAGCACCAGAAGGAACTCCTATCTATTCACCAATTCCAGGGACAGTCGTTTATGCTGGGAACTCAGAAGCTGACTATGGTGGAAGCTTAGGAACATTTGGAAATGTTGTTGTTGTTGAAGATATTAATCAAAATGAACATGTTTTCGCCCATATGGTAGATAATTCTATTGTTGTTTCTGCAGGTGATTCTGTCATTGTTGGAACAGTTTTGGGCGGAGTCGGTAATACTGGTTATTCTGAAGGAAATCATTTGCATTATGCAATCTATCAAAAAAGTGGATGTTTAACAGGCGGATCTTGTCCTTCTGATAAAACATATGACCCAATAGATTTCTTTAACGATAATCCATCTTCGTCAGGTGGTATTGTAGGGACATCTAGTGTTGGTTATGCAGAAGAAATAATTAGTCTTGAAGAATGGAGACAAACAGCATATTATGATTATTTAATCCTAGAATTTATTCCTGATTACTATGATGAATTTTTACCTGATGAAGTACATTCGTCAGATAGACAAGAAGCAATACTTAGTCTAGGAGATTATATCTACGATATGTGGAAACAATATAAAAGTAGTTATTTGAAATCTGCTAGTAATGTAGGACAAACATGTGAATATACTGCCAATAGTGGAGAACAATTGCATAACGTTAAAGTTGAATTGTTGGAATGTTGGACTAATGATCCTATAGATACAGAACTAGTAGATTTAGAAAAATATATAACAGGAGTAGTATATGCCGAAGTTGGTGGTTTTGGAATAGAAACACTTAAAACACAGTCAATTGCTGCTAGAGGGTATTTGATGACTAGAGGAGAAGGCATGCCTGATCCAATAGGAACAATAAGAGAAGAAGATGGGTATACAGTAATATCTATTAGAAACTGTACTGCTGACCAAGCATATTGTGATCCTGATTTAGGATGCTGGTCAGACTCTTCCAGTGGAGGAGATACAATTTACCCAGGACAACAATCTGGAAAAGCATATTCAAAGGGACCATTAGCAGAAGATTCACTAGTTCGTCAAGCAGTATCAGAAACAGTAGGACAAGTACTATTAAATAGCGAAAATAAACTTGTTTATACACCTTATACTGCAACTGATGGACAACACGCTTGGGGTGATATGGAAACATCCGGAAAAGGGTATCAACAGATTATAATCGAATGGTATGAACAAAAATATGGACATACCGGATATACATTATCTTCTAATTGTATAACCGATGTTGATGGTATAGAAACATCTATTGGTTCATACAAAAAACCAATTATAAATTATTATCAAGGTGATTATGAAACTACACCATATTTTGACAGTGGAGCAAATAATTATGGAAGTTTTAGAGACTTCGGATGTACTCAAACATCATTTGCAATCGTTGCATCAACAATTTTAGGAGAAACACATTCACCGACAGATCAATTAGATTACACTTGTCCTACGTATTGTGGTAGCAACGGAACTGCAATTGAGGCAATAGATTCATTTAAAGAAAGATATCCTGAATTAGAAGTTTCCAACACACTAACAGGAACAGAAAATATCCAAGAAATAGTTGACGCTATATCTAGTGGTGATGCCTTAGTTCTAGTAGCTACTCATCCTCGTGTGACAGCGATGTTTAAAACATCACATTCTATTGTTTTAACAGGAATAAACGAAGAAGGGGAAATAACTGTAGCAGATCCTGCTAGTCGTGATGCATCTAAAAAAACATATACAGTTGAAGAAGTGATGAGTTCAGTAAATTACGCATGGATAGTTAAGTAAAAGGGGAATAAAATGAAAAGAGTAAAATTAATAATTCTTAGTATTACAATATTATTTTTAACAGGTTGTACAGTTAATTACAACATTGAAATTGAAGAAGATACAACACTTAAAGAGTATGTTGAGTTAAAAGAACACCGGTCAGCATTTTATAATTCAGAAATAATGGATGGACAAGTGCTAATTAATAATATGATAGAAGAAGAAATACCTCATTTGACAAGAATGGGATATAATTATAAAAATTCATACTTAGAAGATTATGTCTATGTTGATTTAAACAATACTTATGATAGTTTTAATGACTATATTACAACATCAGAAGATGTATACACACAATGGTTTGAAACATTAAATGTAATAGAAACAGGAACTATTGTTGAGTTTGAAGCAGTCGATTTTTTACCGTATTCCCCAGGTAATATCAACAAGTATGATGCTGAAAATGTTAATATAAATATTATAGTTCCATTTGCAGTATCATCACATAATGCAGATAGAGTATCAGTTATAGAAGATAAAATAGCATACACTTGGACAATTGATGAAGAAACAACAGATAAAACAATAAATATAGTATATGATACATCAAAAAAAGCAAAAACTTCTTGGACTTTTGAAATAATTATTGGTATACTAGTACTAGCAATTGCGATAGCAATATATATAAGTCAAAAGAAACAAAAATTTGATAAAATTAACAAGATATAAAAGGAGATTATGATGAAATTAAAGTTTAGAGCAGAGCCACAAGACATATTAATATTTGTATTATTTGCCTTGTTCTTATTATATGTAGTAGCTTTAGGAGTTTTAAATCTATCTTCTTTTGCAGTTTACGGAGAATTTCATGGTTTTAATCCTATTGAAGCATTTTTTCCAGAAAATATTTTAGCAACAATTGTCTTTTTTATCTTAGCACTAGTAGGTATATTTGTCGGAGTAGGTTCTTATTTCTTCGAAAGAGAAAAAGGATTTGGAATAACAATGGACAAAAAAGATAAAGGATATAGTCGTTGGGCCAAAGAAAAAGAAATGAAAACTGAACTGACTATGATTGATCCAAAAGCTGAAACTTCAGAAGCAGCTGGAGTTCCATTAATGATTAAAGATAATGAAGTATGGGTTGATGATGGAGAACATCACACTTTAGTAATAGGGGCAACTGGGTCTGGTAAAACACAAACAGTAATTTATCCAACAGTTAAAAATTTAGCTAAAAAAGGTGAATCAATGATTATTACCGATCCTAAAGGTGAAATCTATGAAAAAACATCGGAAATGCTATAAGCTAGAGGATATAATATCTTATTGTTAAATTTTCGTGATCCACAACAAGGTAATGCATGGAATCCATTAGCACTACCATATCAAATATATAAAAATGGAAATCAAGATAAAGCAATAGAGTTACTAGATGACTTAGCATTAAATATTCTTTATGAAGAAAATAATGGTAATGCTGATCCATTCTGGGAAAAAACTTCAGCAGACTACTTTGCAGGAATAGCACTAGGATTATTCGAAGATGCAAATGAAAATCAAATCAACATTAATAGTATTAGTTTGATGACTACAGTAGGAGAAGAAAAATTTGGTGGTTCTACTTATGTTAAAGAATACTTTGGTAGTAAGAATCCAGAAAGTGCAGCAGCTATAAATGCATCTAGTACTATTATGGCACCAACAGATACAAAAGGAAGTATCCTAGCTGTATTTAAACAAAAGATAAAATTATTTGCTTCACGCGAAAATTTATCAGAAATGTTGTCATACAGTGATGTTGATTTAAAAACAATAGGAGAGCAAAAAACAGCTTTATTTATTGTTATCCAAGATGAAAAGAAAACTTATCATTCTTTAGTAACTATTCTACTAAAACAGTGTTATGAAACATTAATTGACGTAGCACAACAACATGGTGGTAAACTACCAATAAGAACCAATTTCTTATTAGATGAGTTTGCTAACATGCCACCACTAAAAGATGTAACTACGATGATAACTGCAGCCCGTTCAAGGCAAATAAGATTTACTATGATCATTCAAAACTTTGCTCAGTTAAACCAAGTATATGGTAAAGAAAATGCTGAAACCATTAAAGGTAACTGTGGTAATATCATCTACCTTATTAGTACTGAGTTAGCAGCACTAGAAGAAATATCTAAAATGTGTGGTGAAGTTAAATCAAAAAAAGATGATAAAACAGCTTCAACACCACTAGTTACTGTAAGTGATTTACAAAGAATGAAACAATTTGAAACAATTGTAATGAGAATAAGAAAGCAACCATTTAAAACAACTATGGTGCCAGACTATAAAATGAATTGGGGTCCAGAGTATCCTAAAGCAACATATCCAAAAAGAGAGAAAAAAGCAGTTGAAACATTTGATATACGTGAATTTGTAAAAGAAGAAAAACGTAAAAAACTAATGGAAATGATGGAAGGAGCAGGAACTCCTAATAGTGGAGGAAAT
>CAYJBD010000063.1:4367-5638 GCA_964368465.1 uncultured Muribaculaceae bacterium | reverse complement strand
CCTTTACTTTTATCTAACACCTCAACATTATACTCTTTTTCTAAGTCGGATATTAGCGATTTAGCACCTTGTTCTTTCCTAATAACAAGATACAACTTCCCATTTGGATTAAGCCTTTCCTTAGCTCCAAATAAAATCTCATAAACTATTTTCTTACCTGCTCTTATCGGTGGATTAGTAATTATAGTATCATACTTATCTACAACCTTATCATAACAAGAACTTTCAAAAATTCTTATTAAATGATCCACCCCATTACTCTTAGCGTTTTTCTCACAAAGATGAAGAGCTCTGAGATTTACATCCACCATATCGACTCGTTTATTAGTCGCTTTCGCAATCACAATACCTAAAGTACCATAACCACATCCAACATCCAATACTGACTCACCAATACCCCTCATATCAACTTGTTCTAATAAAAACTTAGACCCGTAATCAATATGTTCCTTACTAAAGACACCATTATCAGCATCAAAAAGAAAAGAATTACTATATATGTCAAATTTGATTTTTTTAATGTTACTAGGTATTTTTTCATTACTGAAATAATGTGCCATTTAATCATTCCTTTATTCAAAGTAAAAAGACAACTATTTAAAAATAAATATAGTTGTCTCCTTTCGTATCTATTACTATACAATATCTAAAAACAATAGTCAACCATTATTTTAAAAAAAGAATGTCAAATATCGTAAAAAGCATTGACAAACAAAAAAATAACGGACCATAGTCCGTTATTAGTTCAATTATTTAACTGAAACTTCAGCTCCAGCTTCTTCAAGCTTAGCTTTAATTTCGTTAGCTTCATCTACAGAAATGTTTTCTTTAACTACTGAACCAGCAGCATCAGCGATATCTTTAGATTCTTTTAATCCTAATCCAGTAATTTCACGAATTACTTTGATTACTGCAACTTTACCAGCTCCAGCATTTTCTAAGATTACAGAAACAGCAGATGGTCCTTCACTTGCAGCTTCCCCAGCAGGTGCAGCAGCTACTGCTACAGCAGATGGATCTACTCCAAACTCTTCTTTCATAGCATCTACTAATTCTTTAATTTCTAATAAATTCATTTCTTTTAATGAAGCGATAAAATCTTCTCTTGTTAATTTAGCCATTTTTATTTCCTCCTTATATTTTATTTTCTAAATTAATTTTCTTCTTTTTGTTGTGAATATAGATCTAAACATATAGATAGATCTCTTGCAATACCAATCATACCACCAGCTAACATAGTAAGTAGTCCTTCTCTTGAAGGTATAGTTGCA
>CAYJBD010000063.1:0-4267 GCA_964368465.1 uncultured Muribaculaceae bacterium | reverse complement strand
CACTTGCCATAAAACACCTCACTTTCTAAATTTCAGGATGCCATAAAAAAGTTCTCGACAAAACGAGAACTTTATTACTAATAATAAATAGTCCTCGGTAGGATTTACTTTTATACCTACTGTCTATGGCACCAATAAATTTTCTTTATTATATTCTATTACCTACTATTTGTCAAACGAATTGATCATAACCTTAATTCCAGGTCCCATAGTAGAAGTAACAGAAATATTCTTAATATAATCACCTTTAACAGTTGCTGGTTTTAATTTAATAATAGTAGCAACAAAGGCATTGATGTTTTCTAATAAATCTTCTTCGCTAAAAGAAACTTTACCAACAATCGCATGTATATTACCGAAAGTATCAGTTCTATATTCTACACGTCCTGCTTTAACATCATTAACTGCTTTAGTAACATCTGTAGTTACTGTACCAGTTTTAGGATTCGGCATTAAACCCTTAGGTCCTAATACTCTTCCCAATTTACCTAAAAGCGGCATCATATCAGGAGTAGCAATCATAACATCAAATTCAAACCAATTTTCTTTATCAATTTTTTCTAAGATATCAGTATCTCCTACATAATCAGCTCCAGCATCTTGTGCTTTCTTCGCATTATCTCCTTTAGCAACTACTAAAACTCTTTTCGTTTTACCAGTTCCCTTAGGTAATACTATAGCTCCTCTTAATTGTTGATCAGCTTTTTTAGTATCTAAATTAAGACGCATAGCAATCTCAACAGAACCATCGAATGTACTAACAGAAGTTTCTTTAACTAATTTAATAGCATCTTCTTTAGTATAAACTTTACTCTTTTCAACTTTAGAAACAGCTTCAGTATACTTTTTACTTCTTCTTTTCATTTTTTCCTCCTTTGTGGTATAAACGGAGTGCGGATCCTCCCACTAGGTTAAACCTAAACTAAAGATTACTCTTCAGTATTTTCTTTTTCAGTGATAACTTCAACGTCAGCAGCAGCACCTTCTTTAGCTTCTGCTTCCATTTCTTCTAACTGAGCAGCTCTTTCAGCCATAGCTTTTTCTTCAACTGCAGCTTCTTTTCCTTGCTCTGCTAACTCTTGATCATTAACACCTTCAACAGCGATACCCATATTTCTAGCAGTACCTTCGATTTGTCTCATTGCATTTTCAACATCATAACAATTTAAATCTGGTAATTTAATTTCTGCTATTTCACGGATTTGTGATTCTTTTAAAGTAGCAACGATTTGATTAGCTCCTTTAACAGAACCTTTATCAACTTTTGCATATTTCTTAAGTAAGAATCCTACTGGTGGAGTTTTGATTATAAAATCAAATGTTCTGTCATCATATACAGAAATATCTACCGGTAATACATCTCCCATTTTATCACGTGTTGCATCATTATATTTAGTACAAAATTCTTGTAAATTAATACCTGCTGGTCCTAAAACAGTTCCCACTGGTGGAGCTGGTGTAGCTTTTCCTGCTGGAATTTGTAACTTGATTTTTCTAACAACTTCTTTTGCCACGAAAAACACCTCCTATATTTTTTTGTTTTCGCGAGTGGTCCAAATAGCTTATTTATCCGCAATTTGAAATAAACTTTGCCTCCCACTTGATCTATATAATACATATAGCCCTTAAATAATAACATATAATGCCTTATCACGCAACTATTTTCTTGTTTTATAACAAAAAAAGTACAACAATGTACTTTATATAACTCTCTCTATTTGTGAAAGTTCTGCTTCTACAGAAGTTTCTTGACCAAATAAATCTACTAATAAACTAACTTTTTGTGTAGTCATATCAACTTCATCAACTTTACCAAACATCCCAACAAAAGGACCAGATATAAGCTTAACCTTAGTACCTTGAGCAAGTTCTTTATCGATTTCAATACGACTAATTCCCATACTATTAAGTATCTTATCAACTTCATACGGTTGTAAAGGTGTAGGCTTTGCTCCTTTACCAGAAGATCCGATAAACCCTGTAACTCCAGGTGTATTACGAACTACAAACCAAGCATCATCTGCCATAACCATTTCAACCAAGATATAACCAGGAAACATTTTTTTAACCTTTTCCTTGGTAACACCATCTTTTAATTCAACTTCTGTCTGTTCAGGAACAACTACTCTATGAATATAATCCTGCATATCCATAGATTCAGCTCTCATCTCTAATTTTTCTTTTACTTTATTCTCATGACCAGAATAAGTATTAACTACATACCATTGCTTATCCATAAATACCCCTTTACATAAACCCTTCAATAAAAATCCACAAGAAATAAATTACTGCAAAAAACCCCATAAAGAACAACAAGAAAATAATAGTAGCGATCGAATACTTAACCATATTCTTTTTGCTAGGAAAATGAATTCTAGTAAATTCTTTTTTTAGACCCACAAAGAATAACATAATTCTATCCCTTAAACTCTTCTTCTCTTTTACTTCTATAACTTTAGGTTTCTTACTAGAAGTAGTTTTCTTTTTATCAACAGTTTTTGTTGATTTTTCTTTTACTTCTTTAATAGTTTTCTTTTTATCAACAGTTTTTGTTGATTTAACTTTTTCATCTTTAACTTTTGCCTTAGGCATAAACCTCACCTTATCTTTCCAAAATTTTATCAAAATAAAAACACTTGCTTCGTGTTAGATATAAAATATCACAAAACAAGCATTTAGTCAACTATAATTACTCATAAAAAACAGCAAAGATGCTATTAATGCTAATGAAAGAGAAATACCAACTAACACATATATAGTTGCGTTACCTCTATTAGCTTTACTATCTTGATCTACTCCACCCAAACCACTATAAGAAGTACTTTTCGTTTTCATAACTGAACTACTTTTATCAGAAGATACATCACTCTTATTATTTTTTAAAATATAATCGTGATAATAAGCTTTTCCATCTTCTTTTAAAATAGAACGATAATAATTACGATCATCTTCTTTAACTACATATAAATAATCATCTAAATTATCTTTCATATGATTAATTAACTCTATTGTTAAATTAGACCCTATTCTTTCTAGTACACCGCAATGAGCTAATAACACAACAGTAGCCAAACTCTCTTTATTATATTCTATTGCTTTAAAAGAAGCATTCGAATCTAATTCCTTTAAACTATAAATCTCACTCGTATATATTTTCTCTTGTTCAAAATATTTACCAAACAATACTGTCTTCGGAGTCAACGGAGTAACATAGTAACCACTACCATGTGTTTCCTTCAAATAAGTAGATACATCATTATGAATCTTACTAATTTGTTCATAATCACCATTAGTATCTAATAACTTATCATAAAGTGTTTTAACAGTCGTATTACTCATTCTACTCACCCTATAATAATAATACTCTAAAACTACTTTTTTTTCAATCATTATTTATTTATAGATAACAAACTAGTAAACCTTCTACGTATTATAGATAATTCCTTTCTAACCTTTGAACCAGACAGTTCTAATAAACTACAAATATCCTTTATCTTAAAATTATTGTATTTTAAATAAAATATACATCCCTGCTCAAATGTTAAGTTATTCACCCTCTTAATAATAGTCTCTTCCATATAATTATCAAGAACCTCTTCTAAAGGGGAAAGTTTTTCACTAGGAACAACTTTATTTAATTCTAATTCCTTTTCTCCAACATAAAAAACTTTATCTAAAGAACAACTATTATTAAGCACCTGCTGCTTCTTAGAGTTACACTTTCTAACATAAGTGGCCATCTGTCTATCAATACAAACTCTAGCTAAAGTATAAAACATAGTATTATTTGTTTCATTAAATGTTCTAATAGCATTACTTAAACCAACATACCCTTCTTGTTCCATATCTTCAAGTTCTAACCCATATTTCCTTGCCGTTCTATAATAACGCAAAGAAAAAGATGTAATCAAAGGCTTGTACTTACGATACAAAAGATCAAGACCATCATCATCCTTCTCTCTAATCATATATAAAACCTCATAATCATTACATCCTTATAATTCAAATAAATCCCTACTTTCTACTAGTAATAACTTGATAAATCATAATAGCAGTAGCCACCGAGGCATTCAAACTATTAACTTTACCATACATAGGGATTCTAGCCATATAATCACATGATTCACCAACTAATCTAGATATACCATTACCTTCATTTCCAACAACTAAAGCAACCTTACCATTATAATCAAGTTCTCTATAATCAGTACCTTCCATATCAGTACCAATTATATAAAATCCTAACTCTTTTAGTTTTCTAATAGTT
>CAYJBD010000062.1:0-5687 GCA_964368465.1 uncultured Muribaculaceae bacterium | reverse complement strand
AGCCATTTTAACTAGTTCACCTACTCCATTTTGATCAAGTTTACCAAATGGATCTGTTTCTAATATGCCTTTTTTATAATAGTCGGTTAGGAATTTTGCTGCATCATCTCTTGAATAACCATAAGTAAGTTGTGTTAAATCGTTAGTACCGAACGAGAAGAAATCAGCTTCTTCTGCTATTTTATCAGCTGTTACACAAGCTCTTGGTATTTCAATCATTGTACCAACTTTATATTTAAGTTTAGTTTTCTTCTCTTTTATAATAGCATCTGCTGTTTCGATAACAACATCTTTAACTGCTTTTAATTCTTTTACTTCTCCAATAAGTGGAATCATAATTTCTGGTTCAACAGTTATACCTTCTTCTTTATTTACTTCAATTGCTGCTTCGATAACAGCTCTTGTTTGCATTATTGCGATTTCTGGATAAGTAACTGCTAAACGACAACCACGGTGTCCCATCATAGGATTAAACTCTTGAAGTGAATCTATTCTTTGTTTTAATTCTTCGTAAGTTATTTTTAACTCTTTAGCTAAATCAGTTATTTCTTTTTCTTCTTTAGGTAAAAATTCGTGTAGTGGTGGATCTAAATATCTAATTGTAACACTTTTACCAGCCATTTCTTTAAATAGTCCTTTGAAGTCTTCTTTTTGAAATGGAAGAAGTTTATTAAGAGCAACTTCACGTTCTTCTTTAGTAGTTGAGGTAATCATTTGTCTTACAGCAAAAATTCTGCTTTCTTCAAAGAACATGTGTTCTGTACGACATAAACCAACTCCTTCAGCCCCATATTTATTGGCTACTTCAGCATCTTTTGGACTATCTGCATTAGCTCTTACACCAAGTGTACGAACGTCATCTGCCCATTTCATAAACACTTCAAAGTCACCACTTATTTCAGGGTCAACTGTTTTAATTTTTTCACCATAAACGTTACCAGTTGAACCGTCTAGTGACATGTAGTCACCTTCAGTAAATTTTTTGCCATCTTTTGTTGTTAATATTTTCTTTTCTTCATCAATTGTTAATTCACCACATCCTGATACACAACATGTTCCCATACCACGAGCTACTACTGCTGCGTGAGACGTCATTCCTCCTCTTAGAGTAAGAATTCCTTTAGCAATGTTCATTCCTTCTATATCTTCAGGTGACGTTTCTAGACGAACTAATAATATATCTTTTTCACCGTTTTCATAAGCTTCAGTTACGTCTTCAGCACTAAAGTATATTTTACCCGTTGCTGCACCAGGAGATGCTGCTAATCCTTTAGCGATGATGGTTGATTCTTTTAATGAAGTTTCATCGAAATTAGGATGTAATAATTGATCTAGTTGTTTAGGGTCTACTTTCATAAGTGCTTCTTCTTTAGTTGCAAGTCCTTCACTAACTAAATCAACTGCTATTTTTAAGGCTGCTTTTGCTGTTCTTTTACCATTTCTAGTTTGTAACATAAACAAATTACCTTCTTCAATAGTAAATTCCATATCTTGCATATCTTTGTAATGATTTTCTAGAATGTTTGCAGTATCTACAAATTTTTGATAAGCTTCCGGCATTATTTCTTTTAGAGTATCTATAGGTTGTGGTGTTCTAATACCTGCTACAACGTCTTCACCTTGAGCATTTATTAAATATTCTCCGTATAGTAATTTTTCTCCAGTAGATGGATTTCTAGTAAAGGCAACTCCTGTACCACTGTTATCTCCTGTATTACCATAAACCATTTCTTGTACATTTACTGCTGTTCCCCAAGATGCTGGTATATCATTTAATCTTCTATATGTAATTGCTCTATCATTATTCCAAGATCTAAATACTGCTTTAACTGCTTCAATTAGTTGTTCGAAAGGATCAGTTGGAAAGTCTTCTTTGGCAATGCTACGATAGTTTTCTTTGAACTTTTCTACTACTTCTTTCATATCTTCAGCTGTTAAATCTGTATCTAAAACAACTTTTTTCTCTTCTTTTATCTTATCGAAGAATCTTTCAAAAGATGCTTTTGGATAGTCTTTAACTACGTCAGCAAACATTTGAATAAAACGGCGATATGAATCATAAGCAAAACGAGGATTATTTGTTTTCTTTGCTAGTGCCTCACAAACTTCATCATTCATTCCTAGGTTAAGAACAGTATCCATCATACCTGGCATACTGGCTCTTGCCCCACTTCTAACTGATACTAGTAATGGATTGTTTAAATCCCCAAAAGTCTTACCTGTTTCTTTTTCTAGGGCATTTAATGATTGTTCGATTTCTTTTATGATTGATTTATCTATTTTAGATTTATCCTCATAGTACTTTAAACATGCTTCAGTTGTGACAGTGAAACCTTTAGGTACTGGTAATCCAATCTTTGTCATTTCTGCAAGATTAGCTCCTTTACCTCCTAAAAGATTTTTCATTTCTTTTTTTCCTTCGTGGAATAAATAAACATATTTCATTTAATCATCTCCATTCTTTACAAGATTATGCTTATTACAATTTCAGTATAACACCATCATTTTGTCATTACAATAAAAAAGTAATAAAAAACAATTAGCTATATTTCTAATTGTTAGGTGCTTTAAATAAATTTTTAGTAGTGACTTCTTCAATTGGTATATTAATTGGTAGTCCGTAGCGTAACTTTTCATGTATAGTTAAGTTTTCTATTTCTTTTTGATTTTCACTTATCGATGAAGTTATTGTTTTAACTTCTTTTGTGTCAAAACTATCATGAAAAACATTAAATGGGGATGGTTTTTGATAATGATTGGTTGCTATCTTGTAACGTAAATTAACTTCTTTTAGTAGTGAATTTTTTAGGTATGTTAAAGTCTTTTTATTACACTTTTCGTCGCTTAATAGATTAATTAGTTTATTATAACCATCGTAGTCAGCCATATTTTCAGCTAAGTCAACTTCTATGGTGTCATAGTAACTATCGTATAGTCTGTCAAATTTAGCTATTAGTTTTCTTCTTTCTTTAGTAGTTGTTGCTTCTTCTATTTTAGAATCTAATTGGTTAATTTTAAAAAGTGGATCATTAGCTATTTTTGTATAATTAGTATCAAAATCCGTATTATCACTTTCTACTTTTTTATAGTGTTCTAGATGACTTATTTCATGTAGATATATAGCTAGTATTTCGGCATTAATAATTTGATATTTGTAAGGATTGTTCTTTTCTAAAGTGTTTAAATAATTAATAACATCTAGTTCTATGGCAGACAGTGATATTTCTATTAAGGGTTTATTAATGTAAGCCATTGCTCGGTAGTCATAAGTATCGTTAAATACTACTTTTAAATGAGAATGTTTTATTGGATAAACTTTTTGAGCTTTATAATTTATTGCAATAAGATCATCTTTTGTAAGGATAGTTTCTTTTTTACTTCTATCATATATAATTTTGTTTACTTCTTCTTTAAAAGTCATTGTTTATTCCTATTACTTTTTTATAAGCATACTTTCTGTTATTTTTTTGGCTGGAAAAGGTAGTTGGAAACCATAACGAAGCTTTTCGTGTACAGTTGTTGTACTTGTGTCAATATTTTCTAAAATATCGGGTCTTCTTTGTTCTATTTCTTTAAAAAGATATGTGTTATTAGCTTTTTCATAGGGATATGATCCGTGTTTGTATTGTTTTTTGATACTAGTTAAAAACTGTGTTTTGATATATTCAAGTGAGTGTAGATTTTTCACTTCAGGTAGTAAAAGATCTATTAGTTTGAGATATGCATCAAAATTAGTAATGTTCTCTACTAATGAAACTTCATAATTGTTTTCATATTCTCTTTCCCATTTGTTCTTTTTATCTCTAAGTTTGCTTTGTTCTTCGGTAGTTAAGGTTTGATATTTTAGTTTGTACTTTATATTACTTTGCTCATATAGACCGAAGTATACTAAGTTTAAATAGTTTGTATTGAAATTATTTTTATTTTGTTCTGTTATTTTAAAATGCTCTAAATGAGTGATTTCGTGAAGAATCACATGAGTTAGAAATGTGTTGCCACAGCTATGTAAATGTTCTTTATATTGATGGTGAGTAGTACTATTCTTAATTAATCTAGTTAGAAAAGAAGGGAAAGAAAATGTTACAAGTGGTTTGCTAATAGATGTTCTAGCAATTGTCAAATCTTCATTAGAAAAATTCACTTTAATTTTTTTATGTTTACAAGAATAGTGTTGATGAGAGAGGTAGATTATTTTTTCGATATCTTGTTCAGTAAAAAATATTTTGTTTTTACTTCTATCATATATAATTTTGTTCACTTCTTCTTGTAATAACATAAATCCTCCAGTAGTAGTGCTTATTTTATGATATAAAAAAACAAAAGTCAACATTTGACAATTGTTTTAAGTCGTTTAATAATTTTTTTTTCAATTCTTGAAATATATGACTGACTAATACCTAGTTTTATGGCTACCTCTTTTTGGGTTAGTTCTTTATGCCCCATCAAACCATATCTTAATATGATGATATCTCTATCTCTTGGTTCTAATCTTGTTATTTCATTTAACATTAGGTTTTTATTGTTTTCTTCTTCTATGCCTTTAGTAACGATATCTTTATCTGTTCCTAGAATGTCTTCTAAATGCAATTCATTTCCATCTGCATCAAAACTTAAACTCTCATCAAAACTCACCTCAGATTTTATTCTTTTATTTTTTCTTAAGAACATTAGTATTTCATTATCGATGCAGCGAGATGCGTAGGTTGCTAGTTTTATATTTTTTCCCATACTAAAAGTATTAATACCCTTGATTAAACCAATAGTTCCAATACTAACTAAGTCTTCTAAATCTACTTTCGTATTTTCATACTTTTTAGCAAGAAAGACGACTAACCTTAGGTTATGTTCTATTAGCTTGTCTTTAGCGAAGACGTCACCATCACCTGCTTGTAACAAGTAATATTCTTCTTCTTCTTTAGATAGAGGTTCTGGCAGTATATCTGCTGCCCCTACATAAAACAAATAACTTGCGTGCGTACATAATTTACTAATCAATAAAAATAAACTTATCATTCTAATCCCTCCGTTAAATCACTATGTAAAATACAGTCTACTCCTTCAATATGAAATGCTTTTTTACTATTACCAATTAAGATATTCTTAAAGGTGAATTTGTCGTCAATGACAATTTTGTTAGTCTTTAAACATTTAATTATCCCGCTATCTTCTAGAGTATGATAATTAACTAATATGCTATTAGTATAAGAAAAATCTATTTTACTACCATAAATGAGAATTACTTTTCTTTTTTTATATGAATCATATAACTTATTGCCAGTATCTAAGTAACCATTAAATGAGTGCTTGGTGCTACCAAGATAAACGTCTACTTTGTGATAGTTACTTACTGTTGGTTTTATTTTTTTATGTTCTTTTATATAGATATAGATTATAATAGGACTTAATAAAATAATAATAATTATATTAATACTTAAACCACTACTTATAAACATTAATCCTTCGTTTTCATAAGCAAATTGGTCATTTAAAAGATATAGGCTTCCACCTAGTATTATTCCAGTTAAATATAAATAACTTATATTTTTTATAAAGAAGTTAAATGATTTGTATCCAAAGGTTATTAAGATCATAATGATACTTATAACTATTTTTAAGAGAAAAAGGGTAAAAGAATTTATATTTATAAATAAGAAGAAGAGACTGATAGATCCAACTATACTACCTAG
>CAYJBD010000061.1:0-5784 GCA_964368465.1 uncultured Muribaculaceae bacterium | reverse complement strand
GTTACAAGTCGAGTGGTAATAACACCATAATATCTTATAGAAAATATTATATTAAAAGAAATAATCATTTGATTATTTTTTTTTGTTAAAAAGTATTATATAATATAAATAGGAGGATATATGTTAAAAGTAGAGAACATAACAAAATACTATGGTGACTTTAAAGCTGTAGATGATCTATCTTTTGAAGTTAAACCAGGAGAAATATTTGGTTTACTAGGAAAGAACGGAGCAGGTAAAACAACAACATTTAGATCTATTATGGGTCTTATTGATGTTAATAAAGGTAAAATAACACTAGACAATAAGCCGATTGATTTCACAACGACAAATAAAATAGGTTTCGTAACAGAAGAGAGAAGTCTACTAACAAAACTAACAGTTAAAGAACAAGTGCTATTTTATGGTGCTTTAAAAGAAATGGACGAAAATGTTATCTTAAAGGAATTAGATTATTGGTTAGAAAGATTCGAAATCACAGATTATTTAGATAAAAAAATAAAAGAACTATCTAAGGGGAATCAACAAAAAATACAATTTATAACAGCAGTTATTAATAAACCTAAATTATTAATTCTAGATGAACCATTTTCTGGACTAGATCCGATAAACGTTGAAATGTTAAAGAATGCTGTATATGATTTGAAAAAAGAAGGATGCGCTATAATTTTCTCATCCCATCAAATGCAATATATAGAAGAATTTTGTGAAAAATTAGTTATATTAAAAGATGGTAAAAATATTTTATCAGGATATTTAAAAGACATAAAAAAAGAGATGGGTCATAATAAAATAATGATTAAAGGAAATGATATTGAATTACCAAAATTAAATGATATTAAAGGTGTTAGAGATATTGAGAAGAAAGATAATTGCTATATAGTACATATAAATGAAGAAGAAACAATTAACAAAGTATTTAAAGCTATTAGTAGAGCGAATATCATGACATTCAATGTTCTAGAACCAACGCTACATGAAATATTTATTGAGAAAGTAGGTGCTTCAAATGAATCGTAAATTTTGGTTTTTAACAAAAATGAGTTTAAAGAAAAAAGTAGCTACTAAATGGTTTGCAATAGTAAATATCATATTAGCAATAGCTATTATCGGTATAACAAACCTAGATACTATCGTAACATCACTTGGTGGTGATTTTGATCAAGTAACAGAAATAGTTGTTGTAGATGAAACGAATAAAATATACGATGACTTTGAAAATAATTTCAATGCTACAGCTAAAGCATTAGATCAAGAAGAGTACTATGAAGTTGTTAATAGTAGTACTGAAATAGATGAAATAAAAGAAGAAATAACAGATAATTATAAAATATTAGTTGTCATCAAGGAAAATGAAATTAATTATATTGATGCGACAGTTTATAGCCAAAATGAACTTAGTTTGATTGATTCTCAACTAATCAATCAAGTGTTAAATACAACTAAATATAATTATGCTATTGTTGAAAGTGGTATTAATCAACAATTATTAGGATCAATTTCAACACCTATCACAATAGAAAATAACATACTTAGCGAAGAACTATCACAAAGTGACCAGATAGATATAGTTATAGGTACAATCTTTCCAATATTTATTTTACCATTTTTCATGTTGACTATATTTATCGTTCAAATGATTGGAGCTGAAGTAAATGAAGAGAAGACAACTAAAAGTATGGAAATTATACTTTCAAATGTAAGTGCAAAAACACACTTCTTTTCTAAAATATTAGCTGTAAATACTTTTGTTATTTTACAAGGGGGGTTATTATTAACATATAGTGGATTAGGAATTTTATTTAGAAGTATAACATCGAGCAGTGAAGTAACAAATGAAGCTTTTGATATAGTAGGTAGTCTTACTTCATCAGTTAGTGGAATTGATAACTTAGGAATAATTTTGTTTATTACTATTTTATTTATGCTTTTCTCCTTTGTTGCTTACTCATTAATAGCAGGTATACTAGCTTCTATGACTACTAACATGGAAGATTATCAACAAATACAAATGCCAATTGTTATAATCTTATTAGTAAGTTATTATTTATCCTTTTTATCAGGTCTATTTGAAGGAGCTTTATTAATTAAAATTATAGCGTATATACCTTTAATTTCAACATTATTAGCGCCTTCCTTATTAGCAGTTGGACAAATAACTATAATTGATGCTATAATATCATTAGTAATTTTAATATTATTTAATTATTTCTTAATTAAGAAAGGTTTAAAAATATATAAAATAGGTGTTTTAAACTACTCAAACGAAAAAATTTGGACAAGGTTCTTTAAAGCAGCGAAATCTAAAGATGTATAATAGGAGATAAACTATGACAAAAAACGATTATGAGATAAATATGGAATCATTATACAAAGATACTGTAAACGAGATAAGCATAATTGAACAAAAAGATCCAAGTAATAAACACTTACCTTTACTAAAAGAAAGGTTAAAAAAAATAGAAGCTCAAGTTATTAAAATTCGAATTGATAAACAAGCCTTATCACAAGAAGAGAAAACAGAAGTATTAAACTTTGAACAACAAGCCATTGCAAACGAAAAGAATATTCCGGCAGAATATATAAGAATGAGAAAAGCAACGACTATGAACTATGAGTCTCATATTATAATGCCTACAAAAGATAACGCAAAAGAACAAAGTTTTGCTGATGTATTAAATAACGAAATGAAAAGAAAGTACTAGAAAAAGAACTACATTAATGGAAAAGTTTAGATACTTTTCTTTTTTTGAGTGATTGTAAACGATATAATATAGGACTTAAAAGAAATAATTTCTTTTTATATGAAGAATTGTATATTGACTTTATACCAGATAGGACTTTAAGTAGTCTTATCTTTTTTATATGCAAAAAAAAATATATATGATAAAATATTTATAGAATAGAGGTTTATATTATGGAACAAAAAATTAATAAGAAAAAAATGTATATAATTTTATCTATCTTAGGAGGAATACTTTTATTATCGGGTGTATCTTATGCAATATTAACTCTTTTAATAACAGGAACAGTGGAGAATATAATTCATTCAGGAAATCTTGCGCTTACTTTAGATGAGACACAAAACATAAATATGACTAGTGTGGTGCCAATAACTGATGAAGAAGGTATGTTAGGAGATGCTTATGTTTTTACTGTAGAAAATACTGGAACAATAGAGGCTGGATATACTATTTATTTAGAAGATAATACTTTAGAAGCAGGTGAAACACAAGTACCTGGAGCAAGTATTAGATATGAATTAAAAGTAAATGGTACTTGTAGTGATATGGGTAATTTAAGTGATGGCTCAACTACTTTATTTATTGATAATATAAAACCAGGAACTATAACTAATTTTGAACTTAGATTATGGATAGATTATGATGTAACAAGTCTACCAAATAATGGAGTACATAGAAGTAGTTTAAGAATAGAAGCTTCTCAAGGATTATTAGATGTTAGTAGTGGAGTTTGTTCAACTGGGAAAAACGACGGGCCAGTCCTTGCTAATGAATTAATTCCAGTAACATACGGCGCAAGTGGTGAAGTGTATAAAGCTGATACAACAAGTGAATGGTATAATTATGATGAAAGTATGTGGGCAAACGCTGTTACTGTTAGTGAAGGAAATAGAAACAACTATATTAATGCAACTCCTGGTATTGAAATAAATATGGATGATATTGATCAAATGTTTGTTTGGATACCGAGGTATTCATATGACCCAGCATCTATAATAAATAGCGAAACAGCTTTCGATATATCATTTGTAAGTGTTAATGAAGATGCACATTTAGCCTTCTGTTGGGGGAATTCTTGTAAAACGGATAGAAGTAATCCGGAAAATATTGAATTAACGGGAATATGGGTAGGAAAATTTGAAACAGGATATAAGACCGGAGAAGATTATGAAACAGAAAACGTATCAATTGTCACTAAACCTAATGTGTTTTCTATAGGAAGTATGAGTGGAGCTGACGCCTTTGATAAAGCAGGGAATATTATAGTGCCCGGCGGAGATGTTCATAGAATGAAGAATATTGATTGGGGAGCAATAGCATATCTTTCACAGTCAAAATATGGACTATGTAACAATGATGGGACCTGTAATAAACGTGTTAGTTCAAATGGTTACAGAGGAAATAATTCATCAAGTTATTGGTCAGTAATTACAGGATGTGGATCATTACTTGATGAAGATAGTTCTGGTGAACTTTGTCCTATTAATAATAGATGGAATTCAGCAAACGGAATGTTGTCAAGCACAACACATAACATGTATGGAGTATATGATATGAATGCGGGAAGATATGACATTATGATGGCTAATGTTTCTCATATACCAGGAGAGTTTAATGTTGCTCAGACACAATTTGCTGAAATACCAGAGCCAAAATATTATGATTTATATGATTATTATGACATGAGTAAGTTTGAAGAGATGCACACTAAAATCGGATTCCCTGGTGATGCTACTTACGAGTTACACCCTATTGACGAAAAAGTGCCGAATTTTTACAACTATGACTATAGCTATACATTTCCTTTATCTATCTCAGGAGGACAATCTTGGTTTTCAAGACTAGATTTATTTTCAGTAACTAGAGCAGCAGGTTCTTCAGTTAATTCTGAAACATTTAGAACAACATTAATTTTTGAATAAAAGAAAGTAATCAAACTTTCTTTTTTGTTATATTTAACACTATTCCTAATATAAACATATAAGAAATTAAACTACTTCCTCCATAACTTATAAAAGGTAGCGTAATTCCCATAATAGGAAGCAATCCTATAGTCATTCCAATATTTTGAATTTGTTGAAATAAAAGCATTATAATAATACCTATTAATATATATTTTTCCATTCCTTTTGATTTATTAGATAATTCAAGTAATTTAAAATCTAAGTAAAAAATTAATCCAAGTAAAATAATCGTAAAAAATATACCAAAATTAGACGCAAAAACACTAAATATAAAATCAGTCCCAGACTCAGGAAAATAAAGAGGTGTCTTGTTAAAACCATGACCAAATAAATATGCTGATCCAATAGAAGCCACTGAATTTTCTAATTGTATTCCTACACCTTGTTGCCAATCAAATAAACGATTCATCCTATAATATATATCATTACCTAAAAGCTCTACAAATATATTTTCTTGGAAAAAATATAAATAGAAAATCATACTACTTACAACTGCGATTATCCCAATACAAATAACAAACCATCTAAGCTTAATACCACTAAAAAAAAGCATTGCCAACATAATTAAGAAATAAATAACAACAACTCCTGTATCAGGTTCTAAAAAAGTTAAAATACTAGGAATAGCTGTAATCACTACACACTTTACAATTAATAAATATTCTTTCGCATTCTTCTTCTTTTTATAATTATGAATCACAGACCCTAATACTAATATTAAAAATATTTTCATAAACTCACTAGGTTGTATACTACCAACACCTGGAATGATAAACCAACATTTACTATTATTAATAGGAGTACCAATAAATAATAAAAGTAAAAGTAATATATTTCCTAAAACATATAAAAACCAAGCATGTTTAAATATAAGTTTATTATCAATTTTTATCATAAAAAAACATAATACCGCACCAAGACTATACCAAATAGCCTGTTTAATAGCTAAATCTTTTATTGACAAATAAGTAGATGCACTATAAATAGTTATAATACTAATTATGGCTAATAAAAAAACAATAAAGACAAAACTCTTATCTATTTTCTTACTCATTTATCATCACCTACATTTAGTA
>CAYJBD010000060.1:4991-5785 GCA_964368465.1 uncultured Muribaculaceae bacterium | reverse complement strand
ATCTCCACGAAGAGATTTAACTGATTGTTCTCCTAATACCCATCTAACGGCATCAACAATATTACTTTTACCAGAACCATTAGGTCCGACAATACATGTTACATTTCCATCTAAGGATATTTCTATTTTTTCAGCGAATGATTTAAATCCATTAGCAGTTATTTCTTTTAAGTACATATTAATGCCCCCTTGTTAGTTTAATACTACCTAATTAACGGAGCGGTGTTATAAGCTATATTTCTTTTATCATAAACTTCATAATAGGCCATGAAAATATTTTTAGGGTCCATATTATTATATTTTTCTCTTAATTCATTTCTTATTTTATTATTCACTTTAATCACCTATTCAATTATACTATTGTTTTTATTATTTTTCCATACTTTCATTTAAAAGAGTATCTATTGTTTCAATATTATATCCTTTTTGTCTGATATAATTAATTATAGCTTGTAATTCTTCTTCAACTATATTATTAACCGGTAAACTAATTACACTACCACTTGTTATTTTTTCTTTTATTGTCAAAAGCGGTGTCGTACTTACTTGAATTGAAGGTACAACTGTATGCATTTGTTTTGATGAACAAAGCTCTAGAACCTCTTTACTATCATAAGTAGCATAGCAATACTTTCCTTTTATATTACTCATACTTTCTAAAATAGTTAATGCTTCTTGAAATTTATTTTCAATATATCTTCCATCATAGTTTAAAACTTGTATTTCGTGCCCTTCATCTATTAGTTCTTTCATCATATTTTGATTGTTTTTGATATAAATACCATCGATGAAGA
>CAYJBD010000060.1:0-4981 GCA_964368465.1 uncultured Muribaculaceae bacterium | reverse complement strand
TTGCTTTAATACTTTGTTCATTTAAAATTGTTCTTATTGTTTCTATATTTTCATTATTATTAACCGCAAAGATTAAAGAGACCATATTTTTAGCCTTATTACCTTGTTCTATAAAATAATCATAGTATTCATTCATTGTTTGTTCTGGCTCTTGTTCTTCATAAACTATTAATGTTTCATTAAATTCTCCATATTGTTTCATCTTTTCAAAAGTTGTTTCTTCATTTATAACTTTTCCATTGATACCTGGTATTAATTTATTATCTATAACTTCAGCATTAATAGATTGTTCTTCATAAACATCTTTTAAACTTTCTATTTCTTTCATTAGGGGATCTTTACTTCTTACAAAGTCTATTGCTTTATCTGTATAGTAAAAACTAAAAAAGACTAATACTAAAGCTATAAAAATTTCTGTTAGTTTTTTCATATATATCACCACTTAAATATATGATTATTTTAAATAAATAAGACTTACATATTGTCTTTTCTGATTTCGTATGTTTTAATAAAGGTATATAGAGGTGTATTATGATATTTACTTTAAAAGATCAACTAGTAGATCACTTAAATAATTTACATACTACTTTTGAAAGAACTTTATCTAAAGATGATAAATATATTAATTCGATGATATATGATTATTTTAGAAAACCACAAGATAGATACCAACAATATAATCATTTATTACTGGATAATCCTAATGGTAATTTCTTTGATTATACTGAAGTTATGGTAGGTAAGAAAACACTAGTTAAACAAAAAAAACTTAGTGATACAACTTGCTCTTTAGTCAAATATTTAGAAGTTGCTTTAATACTAGAAGACTTTGTGCCAGATGTAGATTTAGACGACTCAGTTAATTTATTTTATACTAATGAGTTATTTGGTAGAGTTATGGTTGCTAATTACTTTAGCAATAAAAAAGATAAAGATCATGAGCCTTTACCTAAGTTATATATTAAGAGTTTTATAGGAGAGTGATCTCTTTTTTTTATATAGAAAAAGAGGTTTAACCTCTTAATTTACTTTTACCACTTCTGTAAGATAGTAGTTCATATTTTCTTCATCATAACTATAACGATGTTCAAATTTAGTTAATTGTTCATTATCTAATACATCATTAAGTTCAGTAAATTCATTGCCTTCAGTATCTCTATAAGCAAAATTTCCTTCTTCGTTTATATACTTATAACCAATTCTAACTGTAACAACTAGTTGATCGCCCTCTACTTTTGCTTCAACAATATTTCTTATCAGTTCAGATGCACTGATTGGAGATCCATATCCACTTATATCTTGACGAGTATAATACTGTGTCTCTTGGTTATATTCATAAAGAGCATCGTTTTCACTAGCCAAGATATCTTTATTTTCTAGAACCGAATCTGGACCAAATAAAAGTCTGTTAGTATCTTGAAATTGCTCTTCTGTTATTATAGTTGGACTATTTAAATAACCTAAAACTGCCCATTGTTTTGATTCATTGCTCATATCAGCTACTACTATTCCTTCAATATAATTAGACGGATAGTTTGACACTAAATTTCTAACTAAAGCACTATCTGTTTCTAAGTATTTTACTACTTCGTTTTCTTCTTCTTCATTTTCTATTTCCTCTTTAGATTCATCTGTTTTTAACCATGTATTACCTAGGTACCATCCACCTACTCCTGCTAGTAACACTAGTAATACCATTATTATTGGTAATACTGCTGTGCTACCTTTTTTTTGATTATTTTCTTGATTGTTTTCCATATTATCTCTCCTTATATTCGTATAATATCATATAAAAATAATAACATTAGGCATTTTTATTGTTTTTTAACTGGTTTACGTAAACAAAAAAAGACATTTCTGTCTTATTTGTTATCTTTCACTTTTTGATAATCAGTTATATCTTCATATTGTCTAGTATAAATATCTTTGTAAGGTGCTCCAAAACCTTTAGATACAACGACCATATCTTCTGATATGATCATTTCTGTTTTAAACGATAATCTGTTTTCAATATTTGCTTCGTTTAGTGCATCATTTAAATGTCCTTTTGCTTCAATATCTACTTCTAATTTTGAAACACCTTTATCTAGTAAATCTTGTTCTATTGCATTAGATAATCTATTTACAAATAATCTTAACTTATCCTCTTCTGGCATTGGTCTTGCAAAATTTAACATTGTAGTTAAACAACACATACTTAAATCTTCTTCCTTGCCAGTTTCAAATTTAGGATATGACATATCTTTTAACCACCATGCAATAGCATGATTAATTGCTTCTTTATTCATAGTTTCTCCTATTTTTTTAAAGTTTTATCTTTTTGATAAATAACTTCATATGGACATCCAAACCCTTTTGAGACTTTGACACTATCTTTAGTTATTTCCATTTCTGTCTTCCAAGATAAACTTCTTTTTGAATTTATTTGTTCTAGTGCATTTTTTAATATTGAACTTGGATCATAATCAACAGATAAAATGATTTTATCTTGTTTACTTAGTACTTCTCTTAAACTATTTGTTAAATATATTTTAAATAACACTTCTTGCCTTTTAGTTAAATTTTCTCTTAACTCGTTTTGTCTTTGAATACTTTCGTTAATTAGTGGTGCGAGTGGTTTATCATCTATAAAACTTGGATTTCTCAAATCATTTGCCCACCACTGGGTTGCTTTAGCGATTAATTCGTTATTTATATATAAGTTTTGCATAATACACTCCTTTTAAAGTCTGTATATTATAACATATTTCTATTATAAAGTCAAAAGAGAAGACTTATTTCTTCTCTTCTTTTTTATCTTCTTTTGGTTTTGGTAGAGCATCTTTTCTTGAGAAGTTTAATCTTCCTTTATTATCTTTACCAATTGCTTTAACTAGGATTTCATCTCCTACTTTAACAACATCTGATGTTTTTTCTGTTTTCTTATGATCTAGTTTTGATATGTGAACTAATCCTTCACATCCAGGCCATACTTGAACAAAACATCCAAAGTCTTCTACTTTAACTACTTTACCAGTATAGATTTGTCCTTCTTCTACTTCTTTAGTTAAATCTTCAATCATTTTTCTTGTCTTATCAATGATTTTTTGGTTACTATGATAGATAATTACTCTTCCGTCATCTTCTAAATCAACTTTAACAGCATTAATATCTGTTACTGTATTAACGTTAGAGGCATCACAGATAATCTTAGTAATCATTTCACCACCACGACCAATTACATCTTTAATCTTAGCTGGATTGATCATAAACATTACTGTTTTTGGGGCATATTTAGAAACTTCTTTTCTTGGTTCTTCTAATGTATTAGTAATTGTTTTTAGAATTTCCATTCTTGCATCTTTTGCTTGTTCTAATGCTTCTTTAAGTATTTTCTTTGTTACTCCTGATATTTTAATATCCATTTGTAGAGCACAAATACCTTTTTCTGTACCTGCTACTTTAAAGTCCATATCTCCTAAGTGATCTTCCATACCTTGAATATCAGTTAGAATAGTATAGTCTTTTCCTGATGTAATTAATCCCATTGCAATACCTGCGACAGGGGCTTTTATTGGTACACCTGCTGCCATTAGTGATAGACATCCCGCACAAATACTTGCTTGTGATGAGCTACCGTTACTTTCTAATATTTCAGATACTACTCTTATAGTATACGGGAATTCTTCTTCACTTGGAATAACTTGTAATAAGGCTTTTTCTCCTAAAGCACCATGTCCTATTTCACGTCTACCGGGTGCTCCATAGCGACCAGTTGATCCTACTGAAAATTGTGGGAAATTATAGTGAAGCATGAATCTTTTTTCATCTTCTAAACTAAGTCCATCTAATATTTGATGTTCTCCTAGAGCTCCTAGAGTAGTAACACTTAATGATTGTGTTTGTCCTCTTGTAAATAAAGCTGAACCGTGTGTTCTTGGAAGAATATCAACGCAAGCTGATAATGGTCTTATTTCTGTCATTTTACGTCCGTCAGCACGTTTTTTCTCTTTAACTGTAATAAGTCTGAATAATTCATATTCTAGGTTAGCTATAATCATATTAACTTTAGTAACTAGTTCATTCATTTCTTTATCAGTTAAATCTTTATTTTCTAATTTATACTTTTCTACTACTTCTTCTTTTACTGCTTCAATAGCTTCTTCTTTTTCTAGTTTATCTGTTTGAAGATGTAGAGCATCATCTAATTTACTTTTGCAAAGAATAGTAACTTCTTCAACTAGTTCTTCATTTATTTCTAGTGTTTCATAAGTCATTTTTTCTTGACCTATTTTAGCAATAATTTCTTCTTGGAATTCTACTAATTCAATAATTGCTTCATGAGCAAACATTAGAGCTTCTAGCATATCTTTTTCAGATACTTCTTTACTACTTGCTTCTACCATGTTGATAGCATCTTTAGTTCCTGCTACTGTTAAGTCAATATCACTAAGTTCAGTTTGTTCTACTGTAGGATTAATAACGAATTCTTTTCCTACTCTACCTACTTTAACTCCTGCGATTGGTCCATTAAATGGTACTTTAGAAATTGATGTTGCGATGGATGATGCGAACATTGCTGTCATTTCTGGTGAATTATCTTGATCTACTGATAAAACCGTATTTATTACTTGCACTTCATTACGGAAGTCTTCTGGGAATAACGGTCTCATTGGTCTATCGATCATTCTTGCTGCTAGAGTTGCATTTTCTGTTGGTCGCCCTTCTCTTTTAATAAATCCACCTGGTATTTTACCAACTGAATATAATCTTTCTTGATAATTTACTGTTAACGGAAAGAAATCAGATAGGATATTAGCTGACTTACCTGCTGTTACTGCTGTCAACACAACTGTATCTTCATATCTTACTAATACTGCTGCATCTGCTTGTTTAGCCATTTCTCCATATTCTACTATTATCTTACGTCCGTTAAAATCTTTTTTAAATACTTTCTTCATATTTACCTCTTTTCAAATAAAAAGACACAGTTAAAATGTGT
>CAYJBD010000059.1:0-5903 GCA_964368465.1 uncultured Muribaculaceae bacterium | reverse complement strand
AAACATACAATGTAATATTGGGAGTGATATTATGAATGATTTAGTTTATGGAGATAGTGGGAGTAGTGTTACTTTGTTACAGCAACTACTTAGAATAAATGAGTATTTTCCTGCTTCTATTACAGGGGTTTATGGACCTGATACGACAACTTATGTTGAGATGTTTCAAAAGGATAATGATTTGCCTGTTACTGGAGAAGTAGATAGTAATATGTGGAACTTGTTATATGATTTAACTAATCCTGCTGTTAATTTTAGTGTGCTAAATAAACCTACTTTGAAATTAGGTGATAGTGGTGAAGAAGTAGAAGAAGTACAAACAATTTTACGTAGTTTGGGATATTATAAAGGTGTCATTAATGGTGTTTTTGATGAACTAGTAGATGTTTCACTAAAGGCATTTCAATTTGTTAATAAATTAGTTCCTAGTGGGATAGTTGAAACAACTACTTGGAGTGCTTTAATCTTTTTATATGCTCCGTTAGCAAATTGTGAAGAAGGTGTAGTGGAAGAAGTTGTCTATGTTGTTAAGAGTGGGGATACTCTATATAGTATAGCTAGGGATTTTGGTGTTACTGTAGATGATATTAAAAGAGTTAATAACTTATCTAATGATGTTTTAAATATTGGTCAAGAAATTATTATTTCTAAAGATCCTAGTGCGTCACTTGATGAAAAATATGTTGTAAAAACAGGAGATACTTTATATAGTATAGCAAGAGAAATAGGGATCAGTGTTGATGTTTTAAAGGAAATTAATAATTTAACAAGTGATTTGTTGAGCGTAGGTCAGGTTTTGCTTGTTCCAGTTGATATTGTAGTAGTGCCACCAGTAGAGGGTAATACTTATACTGTTAAAAGTGGTGATACGTTATATAGTATAGCTTTAAAATATGGTGTTAGTGTAAGTGATATTATTACAGCTAATAATCTTACTAGCAACGTACTTAATGTTGGTCAATTATTAGAAATACCAAAGGAAATAGAACAGCCTAGTCCTAGTGAAAGTATTACTTATGTTGTTAAGAGTGGTGATACACTTTATAATATTGCGAGACAATATGGAGTTAGTGTGAATGATATATTAACTTTTAATAGTCTTAATAGTGCTCTTTTGACAATTGGACAAATATTAGAGATACCAATTATAGAAACAGAAGAAATTACTTATACCGTTCAAAAAGGAGATACATTATACAGTATAGCTAATAAGTTTAATACAACAGTAGATTCAATAATAACTAATAATAATTTAAGTAATACAGTGTTAAGTATTGGACAGGTTTTAAAAATATAAGATAAGTATTTATCTTTTTTTGTGTTATGATAATAGTAGGTGATAAGATGAAAAAATATTTTGGAATAACAACATATATAATAGTAGGAATATTAGTAGGAATTATAACGATTTTAATACTCAATGATGTTTCTTTTTCTTATGGTAGGATATTACTTTATTTTTCTGGGATAGCTGTTTTGTTATTTGTTAATAGTATGATAGTAGATAAAGAAGAAGGTTATAAAAGTAATATAAATAATTATATGTTTTTATATTTAGTGATGTTTGTTTTGTTAACTATGTTTGTCAATAGAGAAACAATTACTTTTTTTAGACTGGAATACTTAGATGATTATTTGAAAAACATTAATTTAATGCCTATGAAAACAGTAGTAGATACTTTAATGAGTAATTCTTCTAATTATTATAAAGTTTATAGTATTTTAGGTAATTTAGTAGCACTAATGCCTCTAACGCTTTTATTAGTTGTGAAAGATGAAAAGTATAAAAGTTATTTTTTACAGTTCAAAATACTATTTTTAACGGTTTTATCTATTGAGTTATTACAAGTGTTTTTATCTGTAGGGTCACTTGATATTGATGATTTTATTTTAAATATTGGTGGAGCAATGTTTTTACTTGTAATTATTAATAGTATAAATATAATTCCTTGGATTAAGAAATTCTTTTATAATAAGTTTAAATTAAGAAAAAAATTAAATTATATTATTTATGTCATTGTTGTAAGTTTGTTAATTGTTAGTTTTTGGTTATAGTGTGTAAAAAAAGATGAATTCAATTTGTTTTCATCTTTTATTTTATTCATATAATATATTTATATCAGTATTACCTTTTATTCCTGGTACAATACCACTACTAGTTAATTGCCACATATAATAGTCACCTTCGTAGTTAGTTTCTGTTGTATAATGAGCTACCCAAGTTTTATAGTTATCGATATTCCAAATAGTTCTTAGGTAGTTGGCACTTCCATAATTCATTCCTTCATATCCATAACTTTCTATTTTGTTTAAGAAGGCTAATGCTGTATTATTTAAATCAACGATACTAAAGTTATAAGCGTTATAATTTCCCCATTCTTCCCAGTCAAAAGCGATAGGTAACTCTATATCTCTACCATCTAAAGTTTCGTGTATCCAACTAGCTTGTTCTTCTGCTTCTTGAAGACTGTCTGCGTAAGAGTAGAAATATAAGCCGATATCTAAACCAACTTCTTTGGCTCCTTTATAGTATTCTTCAAACATGGGATCTATTTTGTTTTCACCCCAGCCATAACCAATTCTTAGGACTGCGAATTCTACGCCTGCGTCTTTAACTTGTTGCCAGTCTATTGTTTCTTGCCATTTAGATACATCTATTCCTATTCTTGTGTTTTCTGTTTTATGAGTTAGGATAATATCTTGTAAGTCAATTGTTTGTGGGGTATAAGTAGATGATTCTATTTTATTGACAACATTGATTGTTACATTACTACTAACAGTGTTATTACTACTATCAGTCATTTTATAAACTAGGTTATAAGTTCCTACTTTTGTTTGGTCGTATGGACCGATTAATTCACATAATGGTAATTTATCATAGTTATCTGCACACATTATTTGATCTAACAGGTTGTTTTCACTATTAACTTCAACTGTATAGCTGCTTCTAACATTTAGAAGTGGGGGAGTTGTATCTACTACTTCATAAGTAATAGTAGTTTCATAAGTATTATTATCCTTTTTATATTGGACTAATAATTCTTTTTGACCTAGTTCTTTTGTATCTAGAAAAACATTACTTAGAAGTTCTCCTTCGGTAACTTCAATGATATCTTTGGCATTTATATTTTCGTAGTATTCAAAAGTTAAATTGTTTGCTATAATAAGGTCACTATTATTTTCGCTTTGAATTATATTAGTTTTTTCTTCTTCGTTTTTGTTTAAGAAAAAAAGACTTGTTACTATAATTAAAGCAATGATAAATAAACTAGAGATTATAATTATTATTTTTTTCATAATTATATTATAGTTTATTTTTGATGAGGAGTCTATATGAAAAGTGTAGTTAGAATAAAATCTAGTAATAAAATGATTTTACCAGAGCAATATCGCAATGATGATGTTCGTTTTAGTGATGAATTAGTTAAGTATTTTCTTTCGGAGTTTACAAATGAAGGAGATGTTGTTTTTGATCCTTTTTGTGGATTTGGAACAACGTTGGTTGTTAGTGAGGCTATGAAGAGAATTGGTTATGGTATTGAGTATTTAGAAGATAGAGTTGATTATATTAAATCAGTTATTAATAATAAAGATAATGTTATATGTGGTAGTTCTTTAGAAATGAATAAGTATTCTTTACCTATGATTGATTTTTCGATTTCTTCGCCACCTTATATGAGTAAAAATGATCATTTACAATATCCGTTCGCAGGATATCAAATTAATGGGAAAAATTATGATGATTATTTGGAAGATATTAAAAAGATATACACTTTGTTGAAACCTAAATTAAAGAGTGGCGCTTATATAGTTATTGAAATTAGTAATATCATTAATAATGAGGTAGTTACTACTCTTGCATTTGACGTTTGTAAAGTTGTTAGTGAAGTATTTACTTTTATTAAGGAAATAGTGTTGATATATGAAGATGCTACTAACGTGAGTATAGATGCCTTTGGATATAATCATGCTTATGGTTTGGTATTTAAAAATGAATAAAATATGTTTTGTCGATTATATATTATTAGGAGGGAATTATGGCTTCGTTACTTATGCATTTAGCAATTTCTAAGAGGTTAGTTCAAGATAATTATGTTAGTGATAATAGCTACTTTTATTTAGGTAGTGTTTTACCTGATGCGATAGAGAAAGATGATCAATTACATAAAACTAGTCATTTTACTAAATACTTAGAAGATGGGTTTAAGTTTATTGACTTTGAAGAGTTTTATAGTAGACATTATGTAGAGATAAAAACTAGTCACTTATATTATGGTTATTATATGCATCTTTTAGAGGATGCGGTATATAGATCGATGTTGGCTAATGAATTTGGTATTTTAAAAAATAGATTGAATCCTGATTTTAAAGAGAAGTTATATAGTGATTATCATAAGATAAATGAATATTTGACTAGTAAATACGAGTTTGATAAAGTTGGTTTTGAAGATATTGTTGTTCCTAGGAAGATTAGTAAAATTACTACTTTTAACACAGATATATTAGTAGAATCTGTGGCGTTACAAACTAATGAAGTTAAACAAGATCAAGCGTATAATTATTTTAATAAAGATATGGTTGATACTTATATTGATAAGGCCCTTTGTTTAGTGAAAAAAGAGACTGTTAACATTGTAGAAAATAGAAAGAGTTTACTTAAAGTTAGTGATTTTAAGTATTAGGGTTTATGATGAATTATAATAAATTAATGGAAGAAGAATTAGTGAAGATAAAAGAGTTAGGAATAAGGCCTAAATTGTTGTTACATTGTTGTTGTGGACCTTGTAGTAGTGCATGTGTTGAAAGATTAATTGATGTCTTTGATGTTACTCTTTATTTTTATAATCCTAATATTACATTGGTTGATGAATATAATAAGAGATTAGTTAGTCTTTTGGATTTTATTAATAAATATAATGATAAAATCAATGTTATTAAGGGAGTTTATGAACCTGATAAGTTTTTGTCTTTAGTTAGTGATTATAAAGATGAAGCAGAAGGTGGTAGAAGATGTTATCTTTGTTATGAAGATAGAATTAGTAATACTTATAAATATGCTTGTGAAAATGGTTTTGATTATTTTACTACTACTTTATCAATTAGTCCTCATAAGAATAGTAATTGGATTAATGAGATAGGTAAGCAATTAACTGGTAATTCTAAATACTTATATGCTGATTTTAAAAAGAGGGAAGGTTATAAAAGAAGTTTAGAATTATCTAAGAAATATGAAATGTATAGACAAGATTATTGTGGTTGTCCTTACTCGGTTAAAACTGATAATGTGTAAAATAGGTGTGTAAATTTACTCTTTTAAAAAAAAGATGGTATATTTTGATAATGTGTGTTATAATCTTAATTGTGATGTATTCACTGGAACTTATTCCTTGTCTATTAGCCTTTTTACTGATATTCACGAGATACTAAGTCCATATTTATAAGGAGGTTAACATGACAGAATTTCAAGACAAAACTTTAGTTTGTGTAGACTGTGGTAAAGATTTTACTTTTACTGCTGGAGAACAAGCATTCTATCAAGAAAAAGGTTTCACTAATGAACCTAAGAGATGTAAAGAATGTAGAGATGCTAAGAAAAATGCAAACAACAATCGTAGAGAAGAAAACTAATTAAAAGCAGAAATGCTTTTTTTTTCTTCACTTAATGGTGATTTTATAATATAATTTAATAAAGGATGTGTATTATGAAGTATTATTGTATAGGTATTAAGGGAGCTGGTATGTCGACACTTGCTCAGTTGTTATTTGATTTAGGACATGAAGTTGTTGGTTATGATGATGTTAGGGATTATAAGTTTACGCAAGAAGGGTTAGACAGTCGCGGTATTAAAATTTATTATGATGATAGTTTTTTAATACCGAGTGATTTTATAGTGACTCATTCA
>CAYJBD010000058.1:0-5964 GCA_964368465.1 uncultured Muribaculaceae bacterium | reverse complement strand
ACATATAAGAAGGTAAAAATTCTCCTTTATTGATTAGTTCTTCTCTAGCTTCATTACTAATATTATCACTACTAGCAATCTTTTCTTGGAAAGTATTTAAATCCATTCCTGCACCATGTGCTTCTGCAAGAGCAATACCATAATCTTCTACATTATAACTAGAACTTCCTTTAATTTTAGTTATCTTATGAGAAGAAGCAGCTAGTGAAGCAACTAAATTACCCCAGTAAATATCTTGATATCCACTACCAGTAATTGTACAATTGTTTTTCTTAGCTTCTTCATCTATTGCTTTGGTCATGACTGGATTAGAGTTCCAACTAAATAAAGCTTCTTCGCAAGTTGTAATAGCGTTGATTCCTAATTTAGCACACATTAGAAGTGCATCATAAACATCACTTAATAAACTCATAGTCATAACAATACAAACATCAGGTTTTGTATTTTTTAAAACCTCTTCAGCTTTTTCCAAAGGACTAACTAAAACACCTTTGTTTTCACTCCCGATAATTTCACCGATATCTTTTCCTATTACATTAGGATTAATATCAATAGCACCTACTATTTCGGCACCTTTTTCATAGACGTAGCGCATAGTATAAATAGACATCTTACCAGCGCCATATTGAACTACTTTAATTTTTTCCATTCATTATCCTCCAACTATAGAATACTATATAATAAGCTTTTTATACAACAGTAAAGGGATAATTTTACTTGACATTTACATAATCAAAAGTATAATATATTTAACAAATGGGGGATACTAATGCACAAAAAGAAGAAAAAGAAAATAAATTTATGGGAACCAATAGATCAAATAATGGAAAACTTACCAATAAACATCCGTAAAAATGTACCTAATGCATTAACAGGAATAAGAGTAATAAGTTCTATTGGTATAGTAGGAACACTAGCAACTGTTGGCTTATTTAATCCTTTATTAATAGGAACATGGACTGCTCTAACTGCAGTAACAGATTTGTTAGATGGAAAAATAGCTAGAAGATATAATTGTGAATCAAAGCTAGGGTCAGCTTTAGATGCAATAGCAGATAAAGTGTTAAACTGGGGAGTAGGAATAGCCTTGATAATAATGGGTGTAGTACCAGCATGGTCTTTATTTATTGGAGTAAGAGATTTATCTGTAATGGTTCAAAATGCAGAATTCAAATTAGAAGATGGTAAAAACAAAAGAAAAAACAAACCTAAATCAGAAAGCAAATTCAAAGAGATGGTTAAAGATTATAAAGAAGGAGAAATTCTACCACCAACCATTTTAGGTAAAGCTAAGATGTGGGGCCAATCTTCAGCAGTAGTAAGTGGATTACTATTTAGCGCCACACCTTTATCAATTTTAACACCAATACTTTTTGGAACAACTATAGCTATTTCAGCAGCAGACTTAGTCTTAAATACAAAAGTAATTGCTGATAAAAAGAAATCTTTCGCAATCAACCAAAAGGAAACATCAATAACTTCTACGATTACAAATGAATGTAGTGAAGAAAAAACTCAACAAAAAACAAAACAAGAAAAGAAAAACTATCCAAAGGTGATAGAAGAGTATGTAGATAAATTAGCAAATGATCAACAAGAAGATAATACTAAAGCAATGACAAAAAAATAGAAACAGATAATTACGCGTTACAATTTAAAAAAAGTATGATAAACTATATATAATAGGTGATCATATGAAAAAAAGAAAAGAATTATATTTTATATTTGCAATACTAGGAACAGTACTTTTATTAGGTGGTGTTTCTTTTGCTATCTTTACAATTGTCCTAGAAGGAGAACAAAATCAAAAAGTAATCGCAGGTAAACTTCTATTAGAATTAGATGAAGAGCAACCACTACTTATAGAAAATGCAATACCTGTAAAAGATGAAGTGGGTCTAGCTTCTACACCATTTACTTTTTCTTTAGAAAACACAGGAACAATCGAAGCTAGTTATCATGTGTATATAGAAGAACAACCACTACTAGCAGGAGAAACAAGATTAGCTCCTGAAAAAATAAAATATGAACTAAAAATAAATGGGACACAAGTGGAAATAGGAAATCTTTCAGGTGGAGACTTTCAAATATATGAAAGTAATATTGGAATAGGTACCCTTAATAATTTTGAGTTAAGATTATGGATTGATTATGATGTAACAGAGTTAGATAATACGGATACGTTTAACAGTAAAATAAGAGTAGAAGGGTCACAAGAATTAATACCAATACCAGCAGCAGCGCCAGTATTAGTAGGAGAAATGATCCCAGTAATATACGATGAAGCACAAAGTGAATGGGTAAAAGCTCAAACAGTAAGAGGGACTTGGTATAACTATGATGAACAAATGTGGGCAAATGCTGTAACTGTAACCGAGACAAATAGAGAAACACTAACAAATGCATCAGTTGGAACAGTAATACCAATGGATGATATAAATGCAATGTTTGTATGGATACCAAGATATTCATATACAATTTTTGAAACAGGTACAGAAGAAGCAATAGGAATTGATATAAAATGGATTAATACTGATACAGCAGAATTAGGAACAGCCAAATATACGAGTAATACCGCAGAAAATTGGTATACACATCCAGCTTTTTGTTGGGGTAACTCATGTGACGACCAAGCAACTAGAACAAATGCTGAAAATAGAGAATTACAAGGAATATGGGTAGCAAAGTTTGAAACTAGTACAACAGGAGGAGCAACAACAAATGCAATTCAACAACCGATAGTAAAACCAAGCGTTACAAGCTGGAGAAATGTATCGATATCAAATTCCTTCTACAGTATTCAACAGTTTATGAATAGAACACAAGGTGAAGAAATATATGGCTTAAGTGGATCTACTTATGATACTCACATGATGAAAAATACCGAATGGGGAGCAGTTGCTTATTTATCACAATCATCATTTGGAAAATATGGCAATGACAATTATATAGGATTAGATAAAGAAGTCGCTATCAATAACTGTTCAACATATGTAACGGGAATAGGCGGAGATGCCGTAAATGCTCTAGAATCTAGTAGTACATGTACAACAAATACCTATGAAACGAAAAAAGGTCAAACAGCTTCTACAACAGGAAATATCTATGGAGTATACGATATGTCTGGAGGAGCTTGGGAATATGTGATGGGAAATGTAGAAGATGTCAACGGGGCGTTTAATGCGTGGAACTCCGGATTTACTTTGATTCCAGAGTCTAAATATTATAATAACTATGCGTATGGAACAGAAGGTGCTGACTTTACAAGGATGATACTAGGAGATGCAACTTTTGAAACGCTAGGCTTTTATGGAGATAATAGGCTTTTTCCAACTTTTGATTATCCATGGTTTAAACGAGGGGGAATAAAACATAATGCTAGTAGTGCAGGTGTTTTTGACTTCAGTAATGGTAATTATGGTCAAGGGCATGCAGTTAGTTATAGCGGCTTCCGTATAACAATCACTCCATAAATATAAAAACGATGATTATCTCATCGTTTTCTTTTACTTATTTCTTAGTAACTATCTTATCTATTAATCCATAATCTAGTGCTTCTTCACTACTTAAAAAATAATCTCTATCAGTATCTTTTTCTATTGTCTTAATATTTTTCCCTGTTTGTTTAGCAAGTATTTTATTTAACTTATCTCTACATTTTAAAATATGTTCAGCAGCTATTTTAATTTCTGTAGCTTGTCCCTGAGCCCCTCCTAAAGGTTGATGTATCATTACTTCTGCGTTAGGTAAACAAAATCTTTTTCCCTTCTCACCGCATGCTAGTAAAAAAGCTGCCATCGATGCTGCCATACCAATACAAATAGTACAAACACTACTATTAATAAAATTCATCGTGTCATATATTGCCATACCAGAAGTAATAACACCCCCAGGAGAATTAATATAAATACTAATATCATCATGACTAACAGAATCCAAATATAAAAGTTGTGCGATTATAACATCAGCCATACTATCATTTATTTCCCCGCTTAACATAATAATTCTATTCTTTAATAACTTAGAAAAAATATCATAACTTCTCTCACCATGAACTTCTTTATCTACTACAACTGGAATTAAATTCATCTTTCATCACCTACTAATATCATAGTAAGTAAACTAAAAAAATATACATATATTAATTCGCTATTTTATGATACAATAAACATATAATAAAAAAGGGTGATAAAAATGATAGATAACATTACAGTTAAAGTTAATGGTATAGAAAAACAAATATTAAAAGGACTTACTTATGAAGAATTAAGTAAAGAGTATCAAAAGGACTTTAAACAACCAATTATAATAGCCAAAGTAAATAATCATTTAAAGGAATTAGCTGAGAAAATAAACGCACCATGCAACATTACTTTTTTAGATTCAACTTCTAAAATAGGAAATGACATATATTTTCAAAGTCTAATCTTTATGAATATCTTCGCTATTAAGCAGTTATATGGAAAAGAAAGTGATATTAAAGTATTGCATTCACTAGATAAAGGAATCTTTATTGAAACTAACTTCGATTTAACAGAAGAAAAAGTCATAGAAATTCAAAATAAAATGAAAGAAATAGAAAATCAAAACTTATCTATAACAAGATTAGGAGTAACTAGAAGAGATGCGATTAACTACTATACTCAAAACAATCAAAAGTCTAAAGTAGATCAACTTCGTTATATTACTAGTAGTTATGTTACATTGTATCGTTTAGGTGATTTATATGATTATTTCTTTACTAAGATGGTACCATCTACTAGTTATATTAATCATTATGAATTAACTTATTTAAATGAAAGAGGTTTTGTTCTAAGATACCAAACTATTTATATGGAAAACGGTATTAAAGAATATGAACATCATAATAATATGTTTGAAGTATTTAAAGAAACAAGACAATGGGGCAGACTAATGAAATTAGAAAATGCTTCAGATTTAAACGAATCAGTTTCTAAAGATCGTATGTCAGATATAATTCGTATATCAGAAACTCTACAAAACAATAAATTATTAGAAGTTGCCAAAGAAATACATAGTAAAAAAGATCAAATAAAAATCATTCTAATAGCAGGTCCTTCTTCATCAGGAAAAACGACAACTACTAATAAATTAAAAATGTATTTGAAGAGTTTTGGTGTGAATCCTAAAATGATTTCTATGGATGATTATTTCCTAGAAAGAGATGAGACACCGTTAGATGAACATGGTAAAAAAGATTATGAAAGTTTAAGAGCTATTGATACTAAGTTATTTGATGACCAAATGGCAAAATTATTAAACAATGAAGAAATAACAAAACCAACATATAACTTTGTTCTTGGTAAAAAAGAATATAATAGCAAGATATCACTGAAAGAAGATGAATTACTAATAATAGAGGGGATTCACTGTTTAAATAAAGATATTCTTACTAATATAACAAGAGATAAGAAATATAAAATATACCTATCAGCATTAACAGAACTTAATTTAGATGAACATAACCGTGTTAGAACAACAGATAATAGATTATTAAGAAGAATAGTAAGAGATCATCGTACAAGAGGTCATGGGGTAGAAAAGACTTTAGAAACGTGGCCATCAGTAAGAATGGGAGAAGAGAAATATATTTTCCCTTATCAAAATGAAGCTGATTGTACTCTAAATTCTGCTCTTATTTATGAATTAGGTGTTTTAAAAGCTTATGTAGAACCATTATTATATTTAGTTGATGATGATTCGGAATATTATATTGAAGCAAGAAGATTAATAAATTTTTTAAAAGCCTTCTTACCAATACCATCTGAATATGTACCAAGAGATTCTATTCTTAGAGAGTTTATTGGTGGAAGTTATTTTTATGACTAATGTGTCAAATTAGCAAGAAAGTATAGAAAAAGATAAAATATCTATGTTATGATTAAAACATAAATATAGGAGGAAACAATGAAAAAAGTTGCAATTAATGGATTTGGACGTATC
>CAYJBD010000057.1:2615-6014 GCA_964368465.1 uncultured Muribaculaceae bacterium | reverse complement strand
TAAAGAGACTATTCGACCATGAATATAAAGAATTAAATAAATTTAATAAAATAGCAGATCAAGTTATGGCCCTTGATGAAGAAATGCAAAAACTAACAGATGATGAGTTAAAAGCTAAAACTCAATTGTTTAAAGAAAGAGTAGCAGAGGGTGAAAGTTTAGATTCACTATTAGTAGAAGCTTTTGCTGTAGCAAGAGAAGCAGCATATCGTGTTGTAGAAATGAAACCTTTCTATGTTCAAATAGTAGGTGCTATTGCTATTCACGAAGGAAATATTGCAGAAATGAAAACCGGTGAAGGAAAAACTTTAGTAAGTGTTCTTCCTGCATATTTAAATGCTTTAAGTGGTAAAGGTGTTCATATCATAACAGTTAATGAATACTTAGCAAGCCGTGATGCTGAATGGATGGGTGACATACATCGATTCTTAGGTTTAACAGTAGGTCTTAATACAAGAGAGTTAACTACAGAGCAAAAGAAAGAACAATATAATTGTGATGTACTGTATTCAACTAATAATGAAATAGGATTTGATTATTTAAGAGATAATATGGTAATTAGAAAAGAACAAAGAGTACAAAGACCTTTTAATTACGCAATTATTGATGAAGTAGACTCAATTCTAATTGATGAAGCAAGAACTCCATTGATCATCTCTGGTGGGAAAATGCAAACAACTAACCAATATAATGCTGCAGATAGTTTCGCCAAGAGCTTAAAAAAAGAAAAAGACTATGTTTATGATGAAAAAACTAAGAGTGTATCTCTAACTGATGAAGGTAACAAAAAAGCAGAAAAGAATTTTGCTATCGATAATTTATATGACTTAAGTCAAGCAAACTTAGTCCACTATATCAATCAGTCATTAAGAGCAAATTATGCCATGAGAAAAGATATTGACTATGTAGTACAAGAAGATAAAATTGTTATCATAGATCAGTTCACAGGACGTATGATGAAAGGTCGTGCTTTCAGTGACGGACTTCATCAAGCAATAGAAGCTAAAGAAAATGTTAAAATCAATGAAGAAACAAAAACATTAGCAACTATTACATTTCAAAATTTATTTAGAATGTATAATAAATTATCAGGGATGACTGGTACAGCTAAGACAGAAGAAGAAGAATTCAGAAATATTTATAATATGTATGTTATTTGTATTCCTACTAATAGACCAATAGCGCGTATAGACGCTCCGGATTTAGTGTATGCTACAAGAGATGCAAAATATAAAGCAATAATAACTAAAATAAGAGAATGTTATGAAGTAGGTCAACCAGTCTTAATAGGAACTATTGCTATTGAAACAAGTGAATATATAAGTAATCTTTTAAAGAAAAATAAAATTCCACATGAAGTCTTGAATGCTAAAAACCATGAAAGAGAAGCAGAAATTATTTCCAAGATAGGTCAAAATAAATCAGTTACAATAGCCACTAATATGGCTGGTCGTGGTACAGATATTAAATTATCAGATGAAATAAAAGAATTAGGTGGGCTTTGTGTTATTGGTACTGAAAGACATGAATCACGTCGTATTGATAATCAGTTAAGGGGACGTTCAGGAAGACAAGGTGATCCTGGATTTACACAATTCTATGTATCAATGGAAGATGATTTAATGGTACGTTTTGGATCAGATCGTATTAAAAATTTACTACAAACACTTGGTTTTGGTGATAATGCAATTCAAAGTAAAATGTTTACTAACTCTATAAGTGGAGCTCAAGCAAGAGTAGAAGGAAATAACTTTGACGTTCGTAAAAATTTACTACAATACGATGATGTTATGAATAATCAAAGAGAAATGATCTATGAAAGAAGAAATGATATTCTAGACCACGAATCAATTCACGAAATAGTATTGGAAACATTTAAAAATCATGTCGAAGATATTGTCAAGTCGCATTATTATCCTGAAGGAACCTTGACAAATGATAAATTAATAGAGATACTAGGAATAGTTAATAATAATCTTGTGAAAACAGATTTAGAATTAACAGATATGGAAGAAAGAGAACTAGACTCTACTATTGACATTATATGTGAACAAGTAAAAACACAATATGAGAAGAAACTAGAAGAAGTTCCTCAAGAAATAACAAATGAATTTGAAAAAGCCATATCTCTTAGAGTCGTAGATAATCATTGGATGGAACATATTAATTCGATGTCTCATTTAAGAGAAGGAATTCATTTACGTAGTTATGCCCAAGAAAATCCATTAAGAGCTTATAAAAGTGAAGGATTTGAAATGTTTGACAGCATGCTACAAACTATTGATAAAGAAATAGCAATGTTTTTATTAAAAGCAGAGATCAAAAGGAATGTTGAAAGAAAAGAAGTTGTAAAAAACAAACTGACTAACGATGGAAAAGAAAGTGCTAAAAAAGTACCAAAAAAAGTTGAAAAAGTTGGTAGAAATGATCAATGTCCTTGCGGTAGCGGCAAAAAATATAAACAATGTTGTGGAAAATAAAAAGGAGGATATATGAAAAGAACAATTAAATTTGCAGCAATTGCTTTATTAATGGGAACATTAATAACAGGTTGTGGTGCGGAAGAAGAAGAAAAACTAGAAGAAAATAGAATACTAATATGCAAAAATGCAGTGAACGACGATGAGCAAGGTTATCAAAGTACAGTAACAAATACAGTAACTTACAACGAAAACAATGAAGTAACAAAAATCGAAAGTTTAGAACTTATCATCAGTGAAAACTCTGAACTGTTAACTGGATTCCAAACATCAGCACTTGAAACTTATCAAACTCTAGTTCAAAAATATGGTGGCTATGAAATATTAACATCACAATCAGAAACACAATTAGAAATTACAACAACTATTGATTATACGATATTTAATTTAGAACAATATGTGCAAGATGAAGAGACATTAAGAGCATATGTAAACGAAGATAGTAAATTAACTGTTAAAAGTGTTACAGAAATGTACGAATCAGTAGGTGGACTATGTGAATAAAGACCAAAAGGTCTTTTTTTGTTGTTGAAACAAAAAATATAGTCTATAATATATCTAGAGGATAAATTATGGAATATAACGATATAAAGAAAAAATTAAATGAATGGAATAAAGTTCTTGCTGAATTAAAGGAAATTACTTCTTATGGCGAGAAAATAGAAGAATTAGCTCGACTTGAAGAACAAATGAATCAACTTGATTTCTGGAACAGTCCAAATAAAGAAGAAGTACTAAACCGTAATTCATCACTAAAAGAAACTACGAACGAAATAAAAAAGTTAGAAGATAAAATAGTTAATACTAAAGAGTTGGTCAATTTATTAGAAACAACAGAAGATAAAGACTTTCAAAATGAATTAAATGAAACAGTTCAAGAGATAGAAGAATTAATAGAACAATTACAAATAAATCTTTT
>CAYJBD010000057.1:0-2605 GCA_964368465.1 uncultured Muribaculaceae bacterium | reverse complement strand
TTTGTTAAACGGTCCATACGACCAAGATGACTGTATTTTAGAAGTTCATTCTGGAGCAGGTGGTACAGAAGCATGTGACTGGGCAAATATGTTATATCGTATGTATAGTAGATTTTGCGAAAAAAATAATTATCAAGTATCTTTAATTGATATTCAAGAAGGCGAAGAGACAGGGATAAAAAGCATTTCTATTGAAGTAAGAGGAAACTTTGCTTATGGTTATTTAAAAAACGAAAAAGGAGTTCACCGTTTAGTTAGGTTATCTCCATTTGATTCTAATAATAGAAGGCATACATCATTTGCTTCTGTAGACATAGTGCCGATTTTTAAAGAAGTTTCTACTATTGAAGTCAATGAAAGTGATTTAAAAATAGATGTATATCGAGCTAGTGGAGCAGGAGGACAACACATCAACACTACAGATAGTGCAGTTAGAATAACGCACCTACCTACAAAAACAGTTGTCACTTGTCAAAAAGAAAGAAGTCAAATAAAAAATAGAGAGACTGCAATGTCATTGTTAAAAAACAAATTAATGCTTCTAGAAATAGAAAAACAAAATGAACTAATAAAAGGAGTTCAAGGAATTCAAAAAAACATAGAGTTTGGTTCCCAAATAAGAAGTTATGTATCCCATCCATATTCTATGGTAAAAGATCATCGAACTAACAAAGAAACATCAAATGTAAATAAAGTTCTAGATGGAGATATAATGTTATTTATAGAAAGTTGCTTGAAAGGAGAAACAAATGCTTAAATTCTTTAAAAAAGACGATTCAAATATTTTAGAAATAATCAATCAAAAGAACTTAATAAGAAGAATGGCTCAATTTCTATTAGGATTATTCTTAATAGCGGTAGCATTTAATCTCTTCTTTGCACCTAATGATTTAGTAGTTGGTGGTGTAAGTGGTCTTTCGCTAATAACCCAAGAATTATTTAGTATAGAGCCATCGTTATTTATATTAATAGCGTCCATTATATTATTAATAATCAGTTTCTTTACTTTAGGAAAAGAAAAAACTGCAGCTTCCGTTTTAGGATCTTTATTGTTCCCATTGTTTGTTCAATTAACAGAGTTTTTACCAGAAGTAATAGTAATAGACTATTCAAATTTACTACTAGCTGCTATTTTCGGAGGAGTAGTTAACGGAATAGGAGCAGGTTTGATCTTTAAAGCAGGTTTTACAACTGGAGGAACAGATATAGTCAATCAAATAATATCTAAATATGCTAAGACAAGTATTGGTAATAGTATGTTAATGAGTGACGGATTAATTGTTTTATCAGGGGTATTCTTATTTGGTTTTACAAAATTAATGTATGCAATGATTGTCCTTTATATCTTGAGTATACTAACAGATAGAGTTATCCTAGGGATATCAGATAGTAAAGCCTTTTATATAATCACAGAAAAAGAAAATGAAATAAAAGATTTTGTTATGAACTATTTAAATCACGGAATCACAATTTTTAATGCAACTGGCGGGTACACTAAAGAAAAACAAAACGTACTACTATGTGTTGTTCCGACAAAAGAATATTTCAAACTAACAGAAGGTATTAAAAGTATTGATGAAGAAGCCTTTTTTGTTGTAAGCGATGCCTATGAAGTAAATGTTGGCTAGTAATGAAAACTAACTTAGATAGTGTCCTAAAGACAATTAAAAATAGAAACTTAATAACAAGATATTCAATGTTAATTATTAGTCTATTTATATCATCTATCGTTTTTAATTTATTTTTATTGCCTTCACAAATAGTATCAGGTGGAACCGGTGGTATCAGTGTTATAACAGAATATACACTGGGTTGGGATCCTGCTATATTTATTTTAATAAGTTCGTCCCTATTACTAATACTTAGCTTCATGTTTTTAGGAATAGAAAGAACAACAGGGACAATAGTAGCAACCTTTTTATACCCTTTTTTTGTAAAAGCAACCGCGCATTATGGAGATTTTATTAAAGTAGATAACTCCGATATGATATTGATTGTAATACTTGTAGGTATTTTAAGTGGAATTACAGGAGGAATGATCTATAAAACAGGATTTAGTGGTGGAGGAATTCAAATACTAAGTCAAATAATATTTAAAAAATTCAAAATAAGTGTTGCTAGGACAAGTTTAATTGTAAATAGCATAATTGTTATAATAGGTGGATTTTTCTTTGGTTGGACAATGGTAATGTATGCTATTATTATATTGTATATAAGTAGTATAATTGCTGAAAGAGTTCTACTTGGAATATCAAAAAACAAATCGTTCTTTATTGTTACAGATAAAGAAGAAGATGTAAAAAAATATATTATTGAAAAGTTAAACCATAGTGTTACTATTTTTGATGTAAAGGGAGGCTTCCTTAAAAATAAAAGAAGAGTAGTAATGGCAGTAATACCAACAAAAGAATATTTTCAAGTAACAGAAGGAGTTCGTCTGATTGATAAGGATGTTTTCTTTGTTGTATGTGATGCTTACCAAGTAAAAGGTGGCGTTTGATAAATATTTTAAAATCCCTTAACAAAGGGATTTTTTTATGTTATAATTAAGTGTAAGATAAAGGTGGTAAACATGGATATTATTAGAATAAATAATGTTAGTAAA
>CAYJBD010000056.1:2257-6033 GCA_964368465.1 uncultured Muribaculaceae bacterium | reverse complement strand
TAACTAGTCTTTAACTTCTTTATGGTAGCGAGAGAGGGATTTGAACCCACGACCTTTCGGGTATGAACCGAGCGCTCTAGCCAACTGAGCTATCTCGCCATAAACAAGAACAATATGATTATAACAAATAAATATATGTTTGACAATACCTTATTCGTAACATTTTATATTGTTCTGATAATTTTATTTTTTATATGTTTTTTGATGACGTTCTATAAGTGTTTTAAATGGTTCACCTACCATAATATCAACTGGAGCTCTTTTAGCTACTTCTTCTACATATCTATCGTTTATTTCTTGCATATTAGGACCTGTGTATCCTATGCTTTCTCTTGTTGCAACATCTCTATCCACTATTAATTTTATTTCTGTTCTAGATATGTCAGTTATTTTTTGTAAGTTAAATTCACAAGTGATAGAAGAATTCGGGAATTTGAAACTACTGGACTTTGTTTTTTCTGATTCGTTGTTATTTGCCTTCGATAAATAAAGCCCTCCTGCTGTATCACAGCATAAACCAAGTTCTTTTCTTAACTTCTTCATGGTATTCAATTCTTTTTGTATCAGATGAAAGTGATTGTTAATAAGTTGGTCTCTAAGTGTCGTAGGGACTGTTGAATAACCTTGAATGCCTTGAATACCTTGAACATATATGTCGTTGTCATCCAAATCCGAACTAATCCTAAAACATGAATATTCTTCTTTTATAAATTTATTACGATCAATTGTGTCGTTAACCGTTGTATAGTATTGTTTTTTTACAACAAGAGATGCTGTCGTATCATTTACTTCAGGGTATAAATTCACTTCACTTATTTGTTTTGTGATGTTAAATATTCCTGATTGGTTTTCTACTTTAATTATCTTTCTTTCGTTCGGACTTGAAAGTCTTACTCCACTAAGATTTGTATCCACTATTGTTTTTAGTGTATACAAAGACGTTTTCCTATATTCTGATTCAATTATTTTAGGTGTTGCTAATATTTTTTTAATATCTGATAATACTTTATTATTCATAGTTTTCCTCCATGTTTTATATAATAAATCTTATTTAAAAAAAACACAAGAAAAAAACTACTATTTAGTAGCTTTTTTATATATTGTAAACGATACACCTTTTTTATGATTTTTAACTATAACATCGTAGTTCATCAGAGCTAATGACTTTTTAACAATCGACAAACCTAATCCGAATTCACCTTTTATACCTTTCCTAAAAGGAGTAAAGATGGCATCCATAAAGTCTGTATCTATATTTTTTCCGTCATTATATAAAACAATTCTATTACTTTTAACTGTTATTTTAATTTCTTTTTCTGTATACCGCATGAAGTTTTGTAATATATTATCTATAACAGTTTCAAATAAATCGTGTGTTCCAATAAATTCGTTGTTCTTAATTATGTTTTTGGCAAATATTATTTCTTTTCTTTGAAATTTGAATTTTGCTATGGCTTCATCAATAATCTTTTCGATGTCTATTGTTTTAAAATTTAAATCATGAGAATCTTTCATGTAATCAAGTTTGTTTAAGTATAATAGAGAGTGAACTTTTTGTTCTAAACTAATTGTTTGTTTTTTTATTATATCGAATGCTATATCAGAGTCTTCTATATCGTCTTCTACAGCTTCTATATATGATTTTATAACGGTAAGAGGAGTTTTAAAATCATGAGATATGTTTTGATACATTTGATTACGATATTCTTCTTGATTTTTAAGACTGGTTCGCATATCTTCAATTGCTAGTGATAAGGATTTTATTTCATCATCAACACCAAAGTCTATGCTACTAGATAACTCATCATCATCAAAATTATCTATTCTTGTTTTTAGTTTTTCGATTTTTCTAACGACTAATCCGCCCCATATTACGAGAGTAAGTCCAATTATGGTAAATGTTATTAGTATAATGGGTAAGATTGTATTAATAATGTCTTGTTTGACTTGTATTATATATCTGTCGTTAGTGATTGCTATGATGGTTCCTGTATTTTCAGTTTCATTGACTGCGTAATAATATTTTCTGTCATTAATAGTGAAATTACCTTGTTGTTTATCAACTTTTTCTAACAGTGTATCGATTTCTAAGTTGTCGGTAATTATATCTAAACTTTCGGATATTAACATACGTTCTTCTAGTATATATATATATCCTATTTCTGAATCGATACTTGTGATATCAGATTCAGTATTTATATAAGAAAGTGGTTGTCTTAAGTAGTTATATAGGTTTTGTTCACCAAACGGTATTACTGTTGTTGGTAAAATAAGACCTAATAATACTACTCCTATTAAAAACAGTAACAATATTAAAGCAAGTAATTGAGAGTTTAATCTAAAGACTGTATTTCTCATGTTAGTCTATACCCATAACGATATATAGTAACAACATTTAGTTTAGGCATTTTTTTTCTTAATCTCCTAACTAAATCATCTACTGCTCTATCTGTTCCAAAGTAGTCACTTCCCCATACTATATTAAGTATTTCATCACGAGCAAAGCTTTTATTGATATTTTCTACAAAAGCAAGCAGTAAATCAAATTCTAATGTTGTTAATTTAATTTCTTTGTCTTCTAAAGTTACTACTCTTTTTGATATATCAATAAGATAATCTTCATAATGTAAAAAGTTGTTATTTTCTTTTTTATATGTTCTTTTGATTATGTTGTTTACTCTTAATACTAATTCCTTTGTCGAATAAGGTTTAGTTATATAGTCATCGCTACCTAGTTCAAGTCCTATAATTTTATCTAGATCTTGATCTCTTGCTGATGTAAATATAACTGGCACTAATTGATCTTGTTTTCTTATTTCTTTGATAATGTCATAACCACTTATTTCGTCTGCTAGCATTATGTCTAATATCCAAAGATCTATTTTGTTTCCAATGTAGCCAATAGCATCATTTCCTTTTTCGAATGATATGACTTTATAATTAGCTTTTTCTAAATAAGTTTTAACTAGTGTTGATAAGTTTTGCTCATCTTCTACTAAACATATTGTATACATATAGTTCACCACCTAATATTAGTATAACATTATCTTTCTTTTTTTTCTATTTTCTTCTACTGATTAGGTTACTTTTATCATATATCAGCTCCTTTCTGTATCAAGTATACTAATAAATTATATATTTAATTGTGAAAGGTTTGTGGGAAATTGTGTAAAAAAAGATTTAACCGTTAGGCTAAATCGCTTGTTTTACTTTTTGCATTCCATCTTTAATATCTTCTTTAAAGAATTTAAAAGTGTGGGATAGTACTATTACTATAGGTAAGGATACTACTATTCCTATAAAGCCTGCTAGTGTACCACCTATGGAAACTGCTACGATGGCTAAAATAGGATTTATGTTGTTTGTCTTACCATATACTTTTGGAGATATAACATATCCATCAAGTTGCGGGAAGATAGCACATATTACAATTGTTGCTATGAACAATGGTGTTGATACAACACTAGCTGTAATAATTGCAATTAAATTAGTAAATAGACCACCAAAGTAAGGTATGACTGTTGTTACAGATGCTAATATTCCTAATAATAGCCAGTTTGGATGACCGATTATAAAGAATAATAGTGTATACTCAACAAACTGAATTATAGTATTGATAAATAAACCTTTAATATAGTTTGTTAACTCTTTATCTAGTTGCTTAATATATCTAAATGAACGATATGAAGTTTTTTTAGAGAACATTGATACAACGTTGCGATACTTTTCCATGTCGTATAAGAAGTAAACTGATAGGATTAGTACTATTATTCCTT
>CAYJBD010000056.1:0-2208 GCA_964368465.1 uncultured Muribaculaceae bacterium | reverse complement strand
ACCTAAATTAACATCAAATCGCCCTGAAAAATCTTGTATTACTTCGGCAACTACTCCTGAGAAAACAACTAATTGATCATAGATTAGTGGTAGTGTTATTGAAATTAGTACAACGATAAGTGCAATTACTGACATCGTCACAATTGCAACAGATAATTGCTTTCTAACGCCTTTTTCTTCTAAATAGTTGGTTATAGGCGATAAGGCATAAGCTATTGCGAACGCTAAAATAAATGGTATTATTAAGCTAAATATAGTAGCAACTACTCCACCCCAAATTTCAATTGTAGTGGCACCAACATATAATACTAATAGTAGTATTAATATATTTAAAAGACGAAAGTTAAGTTTGTTTTTTGACATTTATATCACTCCTTATATTATTATTGTAACAGGTCCATCATTGACAAGTTCTACTTGCATATCACTTTGAAATATTCCTGTTTCTACTTCTACGTATTTTTCTAGTTCTTTATTAAACAATTCATAAAAATGGTTGGCTTCTTCTGCTTTCATTGCTTCTTGGTAACTTGGTCTATTACCTTTTTTAGTGTCTCCGTATAATGTGAACTGAGAAATAGACAATACTTTCCCATTTATATCTAGCACTGATAAATTCATCTGTTTGTTTTCGTCATCGAAAACTCTAAGATTAGCTACTTTTTTAGCAAATGGTTTTAGTTGATCTATAGTATCTGTTTGGCTAAATCCTACTAATAATACTAGCCCAGTGCCTATTTTACCAATTACCTTTTCTTCTACTGTAACTTTGGCTCTTTTGACTCTTTGTACTACAATTTTCATTTTATCACTCTTTCAATCTTTTCGATATACGTAAGTTTAGATAAGCTAATTATTAATTTATCTAAGTGATCTGTGTTTTTGACATAGAAATCGACTTCATAAATTAAGCTGTCATTTTTTACTGCTGTGTTTACGCGATCAAAACTAGCATCCATGTAATTAGCTTTTTGAATAATATCTAGCAAATTGTTTTCTTTGTTGTTACTATAAATATTCAAAGTAGTTACATATTTGTCTAATGGCATATTATTCCAATTTACACTAATTAATCTTTTATCGAGTAAAGCTAAATTGTGGCACTTTTTTCTGTGAATTGTAATACCATTTGTCTTAGATATGTACCCTACTATATCGTCACCTGGAATTGGAGTACAACATTGTCCTAAGTTTACTCTTACTTTGTCAATTCCTGCAACTATAATATCAGTGTGTTGATCATTAGTTGGTTTATTTAAAGGTTTAGTCTTGATTGGTTCTTCTTCTTTATGAATAACATTAATAACACTGATTGGTGAAAATTTGTTATTTCCTACATGTAAATAAATATCTTCTAAACTAGTTGTTTTCAGTTCTTTATTTATTAATTCTATGTTGTTAGCTGTGAAAGTTTCTTGAAATGATAGTTTTTTCTTACGCATTTCTTTTTCTAAAGAAACTTTACCTCTTTCAATATAAATATCTTTTTCACTTTTTAGGAAGAAGGCTCTAATCTTATTTTTTGTTTGAGTTGATTTAGCTATTTTTAACCATTCTTTTGATGGACCTGCGCTATTCTTACTAGTATTTATTTTAACGATATCATTATTTTGAAGTTCATAGTTTAGAGGGACAATATTGTTATTAACAATAGCACCTATCATGCTTTCTCCAACTTGTGTATGTACTTTATATGCAAAGTCAATTGGTGTTGAACCTTTAGATAATTCTATGATATCACCTTTAGGAGTAAAAACATAAATATTATTATGGAGAACTTCATCTCTTACACTATTTACAAAATCTTCTGATGACATCGTTTCTTCTGACAATTCTATAATCGATTTGAATAACTGTAGTTTTTGTTCTGTACTGTTGTTGTTAGAACTGTTGGCAGCTTTTTTTTCTTTATAAGCCCAGTGTGAAGCTACTCCGTTTTCAGCTACCTCATCCATCTCGTACGTTCTAATTTGTATTTCAAATATTTCACCTTCACTACCAAAAACTGTTGTGTGTAGTGACTGATATCCATTTACCTTAGGCATTGCTATATAGTCTTTGAATCTCTTTGGAATTGGTTTATATTTAGAATGAATTATTCCTAGAGCTAAGTAGCATTCTTGTTCTTTGTTAACATATATTCTAAGAGCAAGCAAATCATAAATATCGTTAAATTTTTTACCTTTATCTAGTTTGTTATATATACTA
>CAYJBD010000055.1:0-6065 GCA_964368465.1 uncultured Muribaculaceae bacterium | reverse complement strand
CAACTTTAGAACTTTCTTTGTCGTCTAAGTTTTTTATAATAGCTGGTATAGTTGTATTTCCTGCTATTGCAGATGCTTTATATCTTCTTTCTCCAGCAATTATTTCATACTTTTCACCTATATTTCTTACTATAATAGGTTGTATTACACCATGCTCTTTTATTGAATCGGCTAGTTCTTTTAAAGCCTTTTCATCAAATATTTCTCTTGGTTGAAATCTATTGGGAATTAGATCTTCTAAATTTAATTGTACTACTTCGTTTTCTGACATCATAGTAAAAACACCTTCTTATCTTATTATAACAAAAAAAAAGTAGTTAAACAACTACTATTTTATTTTTTTCTTTGATAGACTATTATGTTTCTTATACTTTGTTCATTTGGTAATGTAAATGTTTCTATTTTTAGCAATTTTATCCCATATTTTGGATATGATTTTTCTGCTATTTTTAGTTCTTCTTCAATATTTGCTTTTAACGGAATAAAATATCCATCTTTTTTTACTGCTCCTATTGTATACTCAAATAATTTATCTAAACTTGCTACTGCTCTAGAGGTTACTACATCATATTTTTTGTTTGTTTTACAAAAATCTTCTCCTCTTGAGTGCACTGCTTCTATATCTACTAACTGCAGTTCTTTTATTACTTCATTTAAATATATTACTCTTTTATTTAAAGAGTCAACTAGAGTTACTTGAAGATGTGGGAAAACTATTTTTAAAACTAACCCTGGGAAACCAGCTCCTGTTCCTATATCACATAGTTTTTTTATTTCAGTTAGATTAAAAGCTTTATGTAATGTTAAGCTGTCATAAAAGTGTTTTAAATAAACCTCTTCTTCATCAGTTATTCTTGTTAAATTTATTTTTTGATTCCATTCTAATAGTAATTTATACAACTTTTCTAATTGTTTTAGTTGCTGTTTTGTTATTTCTATATTTATTTTTTCTAATTCTAGGACAAATTGTTCTTTATTCATTCTTTTTACCGTTCTTTCTTAAATATACCATTAAAATAGATATATCTGCTGGATTTACTCCACTTATTCTACTTGCTTGGCCTAATGGAATTGGTCTTACTTCTTCTAATTTTTGTCTTGCTTCGCTTGCTAAGTTTGAAATTTCACTATATTTAATCCATTCTGGAATTTGTTTATCCTCTAAATTCAACATTTTTTCTGCATCTTTTTCAGCTTTTTTGATATATCCTTCATATCTTATTAGAGTTTCTACTTGTTGCTTAATTTCTTCACTATATTCTAAAATTATAAAATTTTCGATATGTTCCATTTTTATTTCTGGTCTTTTTAATAAATCATAAAAAGTAATACCATCTTTTATAATAGTAGAGTTTATACTTTCTAGATAATCATTTGTTGATTTAATAGGTGTTAGTTTATTTTCTTGTAACTTTCTTATTAAATTTTCAATATCTTGATATTTTTGTAAGTATTTAGTTTCTCTTTCTTCTGTTACTAATCCAATTTCTATTCCATACTTTGTCAGTCTTAAATCTGCGTTATCATTTCTTAGTAACAAACGATATTCTGCTCTTGATGTTAGCATTCTGTATGGATCTTTTACTCCTTTAGTTATTAAATCGTCTATTAATACTCCAATGTAAGCTTCATTTCTTTTTAGAATTAATGGTTTATTATCTTTTATTTTTTGTACTGCATTTATACCTGCTATTAATCCTTGCCCTGCTGCTTCTTCATAACCACTTGTTCCGTTTATTTGACCAGCTGTAAACAGATTATTTATTATTTTTGTTTCTAGTGATAGTTTTAAATCTCTTGAATCAATTGCGTCATATTCTATTGCATAAGCATATTTATTAACTATGGCGTTTTCTAGACCTTTTATACTATGAATCATTTTGTCTTGTACATATTGTGGCATACTTGTAGAAAATCCTTGAATATAAATATCATCGTAACTTAAACTTTCCGGTTCTAAAAACAATTGGTGTCTTTCTTTATCTTTAAATCTTACTATCTTATCTTCTATTGAGGGACAATATCTTGGTCCTACACCTTCCACATGTCCTCCGTACATACTTGATTCTTTTAGATGGTCTTCTATTATTTTGTGTGTTTCTTCTGTTGTATATACCAAATGACATGGTTCTTGTTCTTCAACGTTATATGAAATTTTATTTAAATATGAAAATGTATAGATTTCTTGGTCTCCTGGCTCTACTTTTATTTGGTCAAAATTTATAGATGATTTTGCTATTCTTGGTGGTGTTCCTGTTTTTAATCTTAATATATTAAAACCTAATTCCTTTAAATTTATACTTAGAAAGTTTGATGTTGGTTCTCCATGAGGTCCTGATGATGTTTTGGTATCCCCTACTAATATGCTAGATTTCATATATGTACCTGTTGTTAAGATGACTGCTTTTGAAGTTATTTTTTCTCCTGTTTCTAATATAACTCCTTCTACTGTTCCTTTGTTTACTATTAATTCTTTTACCATAGCTTCTTTAATAGATAAATTATCTTGATTGTTTAGAGTATTAATCATTTCTTCTGGATATTTAACTTTATCAATTTGAGCTCTTAATGCCTGGACTGCTGGTCCTTTTGCTGTATTTAACAATTTCATTTGTAAAATACTCTTATCTGCATTAATACCCATTTCTCCACCTAACGCATCTATTTCTCTAGTAATGATTCCTTTTGCTGGTCCTCCGATTGACGGATTACAAGGCATATCGGCTATATTATTTATATTACTTGTTATCAATAATACATTAGTATTTAATCTTGCTGCTGCTAAAGATGCTTCACATCCTGCGTGTCCACCACCTACAACTATTACATCATACTTCATTTTATACCTCCTATTTACCTAAACAAAAATCACTGAATAAGCGATCTATTAATTCTTCTTCGTAAGTTTGACCTATTATTTGCCCTAACTTTTCCCATGCTGTTTTTATATCGATTTCTAATAAGTCAATATACTCTTCACTATCTACTTTTGCTATTATTTCTTCAATTAAACTTTCACTTTCTTTTGCTAATGCTATTTGTCTTGAATTAGATAAAAAATTTAGATCTTTGGTTGTTATTTCTTCTATATTAAATAGTTCTATTATCTTTTCTTTGATTTCTTTTATACCTGAATTATTTAACATACTTGTATATATAACATTCTTATATTTTTTTATATCTTCATTAATAACTTGTTCTTTATCGCTTTTATTTACTATTATTATCCTTGTTTTATCTTCTGTTTTTTCTAATAGTTCTTTATCTTCCTTTGTTAACTTTTCTGATCCATTTAATACTAACAAAAGTAACTTAGCTTCATCAATTAAGCCTTTACTCTTCTCTACACCTATTTTTTCTATAATATTATTTGTTTTTCTAATTCCTGCGGTATCTATTAAATTTAATTTTATTCCATTGATTAAGATATTGCCTTCTACTATATCTCTAGTAGTTCCTGCTATGTCTGTTACAATAGCTTTTTCTTCTTCTAATAATTTATTTAGTAAACTACTTTTTCCAACATTTGGTTTTCCTATTATAACTGTGTCAATACCATCTTTAATTAACTGTGAAGATAGAGATTCTTTTATAAAAATATTTAATTCTTTTTTGATTTCAATTAGGGGCTGTTTTATATCTTTATTAGTTAATTGTTCTATATCTTCATATTCAGGATAATCAATATTTACTTCGATATGAGAAATAATTTTCAGTAATTTATCTCTTATTTCGTTAATAGTTTTTTTGATATTACCGGTTAAATGGTTAATAGCTAGTTTTCTTTCTTCCTCTGTTTTTGAATTAATTAAATCCATTACAGCTTCAGACTCTAGTAAACTTATTCTGCCATTTAAATAGGCTCTTTTTGTAAATTCTCCTGGTTCAGCTAAACGACATCCACTCATTAATAGTATTTCTAATATTTTATTTGTTGTACTTATACCACCGTGACAATTTATTTCTATTATATCTTCTGTTGTAAATGACTTTGGAGATTTCATTATATTTACCAGTACTTCATCTATTATTTCATCATTATAAATAATATGTCCATAATTGATAGTATGGGAATCTACTTTTGTTAAATCTTTATTAAAGATTTTATCTGTTATATTAATTGCTTCTTTCCCGCTAAGTCTTATTATTGATATTGCCCCAACTCCCATAGCGGTTGATATTGCTACTATTGTATCTTCCATATTTTATCCTTTCTAAAATGTATTGATAGAACATTTTTACATAAAAATTATTTCCCGGGAAATAATTTATAAAAAGAGAAGTATTACTCTTCTCTTAGTTTGATTACTATTGAGCGATGTGGTTCTTCCCCTACGCTTTCAGTCTTTATTTCTTTAAAATCTGTTAATCTATTATGTATGATTCTTCTTTCATATGAATTCATATCTTGTAATTTTACTTCTATTTTTGTTCTTATTACGTTTTTTGCTTCTCTTACTGCTAATCTTTCAAGGTCACTTTCTCTTTTTTGACGATATTCACTAACGTCTACTACAAATGGAAATCTTTGTCCTAATTCATTTAATACTGCTTGTCTTACTATAATAGACAAAGATTCAATATTTTTACCACTTTTTCCTATTAATAGTGCGTTATTGTCGTCTGTTGCATATAAAGTAAAACATAATGAATTATTATTTTTAACTTCTATTTGTGTTTCTATTCCAATTTGTTTTGTTATATCTTTAAGTAATGTTTTTATATATTCAATTACTTCTCTTTTTTCTATAACGCTTATTGTTACTTTTTTATTGAATAAACCTTGTTTTGTTTCTTTTTCTGTAATAATTAAGTTTTCTTCAGTTTCCTGGAATTCTTCTTTTGCTAATATTATTGCTTCTTCTTTTGTTTTGGCACTAAATTCTTTTTTATCCATTTGCTTCTTTACTCCTTTTCACAATTAAATTTTGAACAATAGTAAAGGCATTAGTTGATACCCAATATATTCCTAAAGCGGCTGGCATAAATAGTGCCATTACTACTATAACCACATTCATAATGATTGGCATTGCTTTTGCTCCTGGTTGAGTTGATGATGTTGTTGCGTTTAAACTAAATGAGTAGTATGTTGTTGCTCCTATTACTATTAATAATAGTACATAGGCCCACCATGTATTTAATCCAAAACCTACTAGTGGTGTTGTTCCTAATTGTAATCCTAAAAAATTACCTTCAAAAATTGTTGGTACTCTATTAATTGCTTCTAAAAATGCTATAAATAAAGGTAATTGAATTAATGCATATAAACATCCTGACAATGGATTTATATTATACTTTTTATAAACTAGCGTCATTTCTTGACTTTTTTTCATCATTGATGCTTGATCATTTTTACCTTCATACTTCTTTTCGATGTTTTTCATTTCTGGTTGAGCTTTTTTTATCAATTCTGATTGTAATGCTGTTTTTCTAGTTAATGGATATGCTGCTAGTCTTATTGCTAAACTGACAATTATTACAGCTAATCCAATATTACCTATAAAACTATCTATAAATAATATAACAAATGCTAGTGGTTTTACAAAAATTGATTCCCATAAACCTTCATATCCACCACTTGTAGCAGAAAATTCATCACATGATGGTAAATCATCAATACTTACTTCATGTTCTTTATATATTTCAATTATTGCTTCATCTGTTGGCTGACATAAAATATTTTCTGTTATAGTTAGACCATTCTCACTTTTAACTGGTTGTTTATCTTCGTTTAATAACTGCTCAGTACACCCTGTTAAAAGAAATACCATACCTACTATTAAAAGAATCTTTAGTTTTTTTGTCATTATTAACTCCTTCTCTATTACTTTAATCGATTTATTAATTCTATTAAATTGTTATTCAACTCTTCAAAAGGACATTCAACAGCTTCCTTTCTTATTATTATAATATAATCTTTTGATTTTGAATAGAAAAATTTATAATTACTAAGAATATTTCTTACTTTTCTTTTTAATTTATTTCTTATGACAGCATTTCCTGTTTTCTTACTTACAGATATTCCGAAACGTATATGCCCTTTTTCGTTATCATCCTCTAATAGA
>CAYJBD010000054.1:0-6103 GCA_964368465.1 uncultured Muribaculaceae bacterium | reverse complement strand
AGTAGGTGGATAAAATGAATAGTCGCATGACAAGGTATGAAAACAAACCAAAAGAGATAAAAGAAAGCTCAAGAACGAATAAAAATGATAAGTTATATCAAACTTTTTATCGTGAGACAAGCTTTAAAGAATACGACCAGGGATCACTAGAAAGTAACCTAGAATCTTTAGCAGTAGATCTTAGTAAAACAAACAATTATCAAACAAGAGAAGACTATCATCGTGTTAAAGAATATGACTTTATCGCACCGAAACCACAAACAAAACAAGAATTAGAAGACTTTAACACTAGATATTCAACTGAAAATAAAGTGTATGATATAAATAGTGTGTTAGATGTTGCTAAAAAGAATCGTAGTCAACAAGATGACTTAGAACAAAAAAGAAAACTAAGAAATGAAGATTATAATGTCTTAAATAATAAAACACTTGGCGAAATCGAAAAATATCGTGAAGAAAAAAGAAAAAGATTATTAAAACAACAATCAGTTGATGAACAAGAACTTAATGAATTAATTGATACTATAACAAAAAAATCATATTTAGATGATGAACATAGCCGTGATTTAATGAGTGATTTATTACCAGCTGAAACTGCAACTGATACAATACAACCAATCGTTGAAGAGTCAGTAGAAATAAAAGTAGATAATTCTTTTTATACAAGAAGTATGGATTTATCTGATAAAGACTTTTCTATGGACAATTCTTTTGATGAAGAAATGAAATCAAGTGCTGTAGGAACAGTAATAAAAATCCTATTATTTATTATATTGTTAGCTGTAATAGGTGGAATTATTTATTTCTTGTTAAATTTAGTATAAAATTGTTTGCTAGATATTTATAATATGGTATGATATTAAAAGTTAGTAAGGGTGAGTAGTATGAATATAAAATTTATAACAAATGATTATATGTTGGCATGGGATATACTATTCCAAGCTTCGATAAATGAAGAAATCCATAAAATTAAAGAAAGACTATGGAATAACCATAAAAAAATATATAGTAATATGTCTAATGACAATCAACTTATCATAAATGATATGAAAAACTTTATTCCAGATGATGATACATTATATAATCTTTTGTTTAATAACCCACTATTTACAGTTTTAAAAAAAGATACGGAAAAATATCGCCAATATCTTTTGAAAATATGGGATGATAACAAGAAAAAAATAGCAACTCTAATTGCCAAGATACTACGCATTGAACCAAAAAATTATCAGTTATTAATCGTCAATGCTCAAATAGATAAAATAGTAGTAATGGAACAAGAAAATACTAATAAAACTATAATTGTCTGGGCTCAAAAGAAAGACTACGATAATCCATATTATTTTATTATAGAATTAATTTATAAGATTTTAGAAACAGAATTAAAAAAGAAAGATATTTGTAGTTCCAATCAAGAATTAGTAAAATCTGTTTTAGAGTTAGCTACTCTAAATGAATTACCAACATTATTAGAAGGTAAAAGCCATTATTTAGAAGGAACTAGTAAATTAAAAACTATTAAGAAACAAATTTATCCTTATTGGTTAATGTATTTAGGTGCAGATAAAGAGGAAATGTTAACATATATGATGCGTGATAAAATAGCTTTTGATGTTGATAAATACGTTGTAGAGAAGAAATTAAAACAACTTGATATATATAGCTTTATTGAGTTTTGTAATCGTAATCAAAAATATATTGTAAAAATAGATGAGACAGAGATTATATAAGTATAATCTCTTTTAAGTAGGGGGGCACATGGAAGATAAACTAAAGATATTATTAGATAAATTAAAAATAGAAGAGGAAGACTACGCTTACTTTGAAACAGTTAAAATAGAACGAATTGTTTCATCAACTAGAAGTGCAACTTTAACTTTTTTCTTAACCGCAGAAGAATACTTACCAGCCAAAATAATTGAAAAAATGAATACCGTAAAAGATACTGCGTTTAAAGATATAGAGGCAGTCAATTTGCTTTTCACTGTTAAAAAAGAAAATCTAGATAAAGTAGTTGAACACATTGAACACTATATTGATACTAACACGCCATCTCTTAGTTATTTTAAAGATCACTTAAAAGTAGAAGATAATAAAATAATAGTAGAAGTTGCCAATAATGCAGAAAGATTGCAGTTCAGTAACTGTCTTGAGCAATTAGAAAAATATTTATTTTCAATAGGTTATAAAGATAGTGTTGAAATAATAATGAATGAAGAAAAAAGAGAAGAAATACAAAATCAGATAACAGAAGAATTAAACACTTACGAACCACCAGTTGAAACTCAAAAAGAAGAAAAACCAAAAGAACCTAAAAAAAGTAAAACTACTGATAGTGAAAATGTTGTTTTAGGGAGAAATATTAATCAAGAACCAATAACAATTAAAAATGTTGTAGGTGAAGATAATAATATTATTTTAGATGTCTATGTTTTTGGAATTGACTATTTTGAATCGACAAAGACAGATTTCAAAATTATTACTCTTAAAATCACAGATTATTCAGATAGTATGTATTGTAAAGTATTTGTACGTGATGATGAAGAATACGGTAGATTGAAAAAAGCATTAAAAGCAGGAAACTGGTTTAGAATAAGAGGATATACTAAAAACGATACTTTTGCTAAAGAAATAGTTTTAAATGCTCGTGATATCAATAAACTAGATAAAGTTGATAGTATCAGATTTGATGATAGTGAAGAAAAAAGACTTGAACTACATGCTCATACTATGATGAGCCAAATGGATGGAATAGTAGATGATAGTGACTTGCTAAAAAGAGCTATTAAATGGGGACATAAAGCAATAGCTATAACTGATCATAATGGTATCCAAGCGTTCCCACATGTTTACAAAACAGTAAAATACCATAACAAAGGACTTAAAGAAGGAGAAACTCCCTTCAAAGCTATTTATGGTGTTGAATTAAACCTAGTAGATGATAGTGTAGACATTGTTGTAAGAAAAAATGATAGTAACTTACTTGAACAAACTTATGTTGTGTTCGACTTCGAAACAACAGGGTTTAATGCAGGAGGATCAGACTCAATCATAGAAGCCGGAGCAGTTAAAATATTAAATGGTGAAATTATAGATCGTTTTGATGAACTTATCAATCCAGGAAGAAAACTGCCTCCTAAAATAACAGAAATTACCCACATAACAGATGAAATGTTAATTGGTAAAGATAACGAAGAAACAGTAATGAAAAGATTTATTGACTGGATAGGTGACTTACCGATGGTTGCTCACAACGCTAAGTTTGATGTTTCATTTATGGAAATGGCTTATAAAAAGTATAATTTTGGTACTTTTAATAATACCGTTATCGATACTTTAGAATTATCAAGAACTCTAGATAATAACTTTGCAAGACATTCGTTATCTGCCTTAGTAAAAAGATATGAAATACCATTTGATGAAGAATCTCATCATAGAGCAGATTACGATTCAGAAGCAACAGCTTTAATCTTTCAAAAAATGATGAAGAAACTAGAATCAAGAAATATTGATACTATTGCTGATTTAGATAAGTTAGTATCTAAAGATGAAATCCATAAATATGGACGTATGTATCATTTCAACATATTAGTTAAAAATAAAGTCGGATTAAAAAACCTTTTCAAAATTGTAAGTTTCGCTAACACTAAATTTCTTTATAAAACACCTAGAATTATTCGTAGTGAAATAGAAAAACTAAGAGAAGGTATTTTAATAGGAAGTAGTTGCTATGAAAGTGAAGTGTTTAAAGAAGCAAAATCAAAGTCAGATGAAGAATTATCTAATATTATATCTTTTTATGATTATATAGAAGTACAACCAATAGATTGTTATAAACATTTGTTATCTTCAGGTGATTTTGGAAGTACTGATGAATTAAAAAATCACTTAGAAAAAATTATTAGAGTAGCTAAAGAAGCAGGGAAATTAGTTGTGGCAACTGGAGATGTTCATCACTTAGATCCTGATGACAAAATTTATCGAGAAATTATTGTTAATCAAAAAGTTCCAGGAGGTGGAAGACATCCACTGGCTAGATATGACGAAATCCCTTCAAATCACTTGAGAACAACAAAAGAAATGTTTGATGGCTTTAACTTTTTGCCATATGACTTAGCAAAAGAGATAATAATTGATAATCCTCATAAAATAGCAGATCAAGTAGAAATAATTGAAGTCATTATAGAGACAGGAGGAGTTCCATTTTCTCCTAAAATAGATAATTCAGAACAAGAAGTTAAAGATTTAGTTTATGGAAAAGCAACTAGTATGTATGGTGATGAGTTGCCAGAAATAGTAAGTGAAAGAATTGAAAAAGAATTATACGGAATTATCAAAGGGGGATTTGATGTTATCTATTTAATTTCCCAAAAACTAGTTAAAAAGTCTAATGATGATGGTTACCTAGTAGGTTCACGTGGATCAGTTGGTTCATCGTTTGTAGCAACTATGATGGGAATTACTGAAGTTAATCCACTGCCAGCACACTATTTATGTCGCAAATGTAAGTACAGTGAATTTACTAATGAAGATGGAAAGTCTTATGGTGTAGACTATACAAGTGGATATGATTTACCAAATAAAACATGTCCAAAATGTAAAGAACCACTAGGGAAAGAAGGACAAGACATGCCTTTTGCTACCTTCTTAGGATTTGATGCTGATAAAGTACCAGATATTGATTTGAACTTTTCAGGAGATTATCAGTGGAAAGCACATGAATATACTAAAGAATTATTTGGTGTTGATAATGTTTATCGAGCAGGAACAATAGGTACAGTAGCAGAAAAAACAGCTTTTGGATTTGTAAAAGGATATTTTGAAGATAAAGGAGTTATCAATACAAGAACCGCCGAAATAGAAAGATTAGCAATGGGATGTACTGGAGTAAAAAGAACAACAGGTCAGCATCCTGGAGGAATAGTCGTAGTACCTGGTTATATGGACGTTTATGATTTTACGCCTTATCAGTTCCCAGCAGATGATCCAAACTCTTTATGGAGAACAACACACTTTGATTATCATGCAATTGATGAAGATTTATTAAAACTAGATATATTAGGACACGATGATCCTACGATGTTAAGAATGCTTCAAGATTTATCAGGAATTGATGTAACTACACTTCCTTTTGATGATGAAAAAGTACTTAGTTTATTAAGGAAAACAGATGCTCTAGGAGTAACAGAAGAAGAAATAATGTGTCCAACAGGAACATTAGGTTTACCAGAACTTGGTACAAGATTCGTTATACAAATGCTTGTAGATACACAACCAAAAACTTTTGGTGAATTAGTTAAAATATCTGGTCTATCACATGGTACTGATGTATGGGCAGGTAATGCCAGTGAACTTATCAAAGATAAAGTTGTTGAGTTCAAAGAAGTTATTGGATGTCGTGATGATATCATGGTAAGTTTGATGAATTGGGGTGTAGAAGCTAAAACATCCTTCAAGATAATGGAGTTTGTGCGTAAAGGTAGACCAACAAAAGAACCAGATTCGTGGAAAGAGTTTGCTCAAATTTTAACTGATAATAAAATACCCGAATGGTATATTGAATCATGCCGAAGAATTAAATATATGTTCCCAAAAGCTCATGCTGTAGCATATGTTATGAGTGCGCTTAGAATTGCTTGGTTCAAAGTATATAAACCGATTCTTTATTACACAGCATACTTCTCGGTTAGAATAAGTGATTTTGATATTGAGACAATGATTAAAGGTTATGATGCTATTAAAGAAAAAATTATAGAATTACAAGCTAAAGGCTACGAAAAAACAAACAAAGAAGAATCAATTCTTTCTAGTTTAGAGGCCTCTTTAGAAGCTAGTGCTAGAGGAATAAAATTTGCTAATATAGATATAACAAAAAGTGATTCTAAAAACTTTGTTATCCTAGATGAGACAACTTTACTACCTCCATTTAGAACATTAGATGGATTAGGTGATAACGTTGCCAAAAACATCGTCGAAGAAAGAGAAAAGAAACCTTTCTTAAGTAAAGAGGAAGTTCAAACTCGTGGTAAAGTATCGAAAACATTAATTGAAAAAATGGAATTAATGAAAATATTAGATGATATGCCTGATTCCAATCAATTAT
>CAYJBD010000053.1:0-6108 GCA_964368465.1 uncultured Muribaculaceae bacterium | reverse complement strand
TATCATATAAACTAATTTTCTTATCTAAGTAAATAGCATAACTAGGTTTACTACCACCCCTAGGTAGTGAAATAGAACCTACACATATAAACTTATTTCCATTACTTTCTTTTATATAAGGAATATGTTCATGACCATATATTAATACTCCACTCTCATCAAACCCCTTAGAATAACTATAATAATGTCCATGAGTACAATATATATCAATATCCCCTACTTTAATACTAGTAATATCTTCTACTATTTCAAAATCACTAACAGTAACATCTATTAAAGAATCACAATTACCTTGAACACACAATAATCTATCTCCAAAACTCATCAAAAACTCTTTAACAGCAAAGTTATCATATTCATCTAAATCAATATGATTAAATCCCATATAATATAAATCACCAAGTACAACAACTTTATCAAACATCTCTTTCTTATCTAAATCTCTAATATAATCAAGATTAGTAACAAGACCGTGTATATCACTAAAAAACAAAACTTTCATTATTTACTTACACTTCCTTTCTTATAATTAGAGTTACTTTTACTACAATAATTCTCCATCCACGAACTAGTATTATTTCTATCTAATTATATAAATAACAAAATTTTTAAATATAAACTCATCGTATTTTTCTTCTTCACTAGCTAATATAATTTGCTTAGTAAAAACTTTATCATTCTTTTTCAAATACTCTTCAATCAATCTACAATCAATCAAAGGATCTTCTAATATATCGATAATTATATATTCCTTACTTTTTATCTTTAATAAAGAGTCAAGTAATACAACTAAATCATTCCCATACTTACTAGCTTCGCCTAACAACAAATGAGAAAGAACTAAATCATAACTTTTATCAATATTCTCACTTATTATATCACACTCTATTAAGTTATAATTACTAGAAGAAATATTTTCCTTAATAGATTCAATTTTTCTATTATCCCCAGGATAAACAATCGCATCTATCATACAATCAAACTTATTAGTCAAAAAAGATAAACTACTCTTACCACTACCAGCATCTAATATAAAATCATAACAATCAAAATTTAAAGATTCAAGAAGTTTAATATGTTTATTATCTAGTTTTAAAAACAAATATTTTACTAAAGACACTAATTCCAAATTATTAGGAAACTTAACTAACAATCTTAAAGTAGCTTCTATATCATAAAAAATTAATCTCTCATCTAAGTAAGCAACATCAAATAACTCACTATAGTGTTTTTTCAAATACCCTTTAATATTTTATAATCATTTTTTATTACAAATTTCTCATTATCGACACTTGCATACTTCCAAGGATTATCACACATCCTTAAAAATATATCTAACTCATAATCAATTGGTCCGTAACAACTAGTTTCAAAATCAATTGTTTTTAAACCTGAATCAGTTAAGAAGATATTATCAAAATGTAAATCTCCATGTATCAAAGAAAAAGAATCACTACAAAGAACATAAGAATATTTATTTATTATTTTTTTATAAGAATCAACATCAAATAAATTTCTAACCGCATCTAAATAATTATTTAGTTTATTAACAATATAATTTTCAAAGTCATAAGCAGAATCTTTAATACTATGTATTGTCTTCAAAAACAAAGTAAGTTCTAATATAATATCTTCTCTTTTTCTCTCATCAAATAAATACCAACAATCATATAAAGACTCTCCATCTATTTTCTCTATCAACATGATTAATAAATCAGTATTACTAAATAACAAACGAGGTATATATTTATTATTAGCATTAGATAGGTAAAAAGAATATTCACTATTATATCTTTCAACATCACTATAGCATTTTAAAATATATTTGTTATTAATAATATAAAGATCATTAGTAAAGCCTTTATTTATTTTTTTAACAAAAATTTCTTCTTTACTACAATTAAAATAATCTTCTAAGCACTTATAAATAGCAATATTCATATAATCACCTCTTCTTTAATATAACAAAAAAAACTAGCGTTTTCTACTAGTTTCTTTTTCTTCTTTATTTTTATAATAATCTTTAATTGTCTCTTTAATAGATAAACCAAACTTATCCCCTAAAAAGAGATCAATTCTCCCCCAAATATCAGCCTTAAAAAAAGATGGATATCCTGATTTTAAATCTTGGTAACAACTCATTCCACAAGGATGAGAACATCTAATTACATTTCTAACATTAGGAGTACAATTAATTGCTGGATTACCCATAGTTACAAACAAAACATCTTCTTTTTGTTCTAAATGTTCCACTACTTTATTAAAAAATGGTTCCCAAATATCAAAATGCTTACCTTCTTTCGCTTTTCTTACTTCACTAGGATCTTTTTCATTAATTACTTCAATCGTAAAAGCAGAATTAAGCATTAAAAAATCACTATGTCCAAAATCATCAAAAAAGTATTTAAAATCACTATCACTAATATCATACTCTTCACCCATATAATTATCTAAAGATTTTTTTATATTTCTAGCACTTCCTGGTATCTTATTAGATCCATATAAAAAGGAATATCCTATCGCATTTTCTGCTTCTGGATAAGGGTCCTCACCGACAAATACTACTTTTGTATCTTTATAACTAGTATTAAAAGCTGCGAACACATCCTTTAAAGCAGGTCTGAGATTAGCTTTGTTCTTTTCACCAACAGTTATATCTACTTGTTTTAAAGCAGTTTCAATTAAATCATAATTTTTTACAAAGAACGGAGTCCAATCACTTTCAAAGTCAAACTCAATTCCTTTTTCACAAAACAAATTAACCAATTTTCTTGTATTACTCATTATCTCTCCACTCTCTATACCATCCATCTATTGCATCAACAGCATCATTCCAAGTATCAACTACTACATCCTTAGCATCTTCTACATATGGCTCAGCACTTTCCCAAGCGTCTACAACTACATCCTTAGCATCTTCTACATATGGCTCAGCACTTTCCCAAGCATCCACAGTAGTATCTACAATTATATCTTTATATTCAGTAATCTTATCAATTGTTTCAGGTTCTAACTTCTCTTCTGCATATGCTACTACATTATCTTTACCAGTTTTAGCTAAATCAACAAGAGTAGAAGCAGTATCTTTAGATAATTCAACTACTTCTTCTTTATAATTAGGATAATAACCTTCAATAAATTGATCTAAATTATAAAAAGTATCCAAAGTAGCTTCCTTAGCTTCATCAGTTAACTCATCAAAAGTCATACCATTAATTTCTTCACCATAAAAAATAAAATCTACAAAGCTAGTAAAAGTATCTTTAATCTTAGCATTAAGATCATCACCAACATCAGAAGATATATCTTCAGTCAACAAAACAGCTTGATTATTTAAATCTTCAACAATAACTGCTTCATCAGTAACTTCAATCTTTTCAAATTTGGTAGAGTCTACTACTATAGTTTCCTCTTCTACTTTATCTTCTACTTTAACTTCTTTAGTCGAAGAACATCCAACTACAAGTAATAACAATCCAATCATCAACGAAAATTTATACTTCATACTTACTCCTTTTATGCGCTTATTATATCACAAATTAATCAAAAAAACCACAAATATATTCAGCTACATCACTGTATATACTAAGTTTATCAATAAAATATTTTCTCTTTTCTTCTTCACTCTTCATACTCATAGGAAGTTCATCATTTCCTAATATAACAATCTTATCAAAAGTAGACCCTTCACCATAAGATTCTAAAGCTATCTTAGCAATATCCTCGCAAATAAATTGTTTAGTCTCAATATTAGGACCCATAACTGTGATACACTCTTTTAAAATAATTTCCCTATCTTTGATATCTTCCATCATCTTTAATATATCAGACGAAGATAACATTTTATTAACATCCTTTAAATAAGGACCAGGAAATCCATTCAAACTCTTAATATAATAACCAACATCACTAGTAATAACAATACTATTTGCTTTATCATATGCATAAGAACAAGAATATAAAGATACGTCTTCTACCCTCAAAGATTGAATCTCAGGAGTATCAATATTTATTCTATCAAGTTCTAAATCATATTCTTTAAATATAGATAAAGCAATATTATACTTATCATCATTACCAGTAACTAAATAAATACTTTCTCCCATTTTAGTCACTTATCCTAATAGTCACACCATCTATTTTTTTATACTCACGATTCTTATTTTTCTCCACTTTTTTCTCAATCTCATCAGTTAAATCAAATCCCAGTATTTCTGATAATCCTAATAAATATATAGCAACATCAGCAAGTTCTTCACCTAAATCATCTTTCTTCTTACGATAAGCACTATATGCTTCAGAAACCTCTTCGTATAACAAACAAAACTCTTTAGGTACATCAGTAACATTAAAACCCTTATCCAATTTGTTTTGATAAACATCTTTTTGTATTTTCCTTAAATCCATCCTACTCACCTCAATAAAATTATATCATAAAAAAAGAGAAAACTATTGTTTAATCTCTTTATAAGCATCATATTTACTATCACTAAGTAACATAATAGCCTCTTTAATATCTTCATCAAATATTGGTGCATAACCAGAAAAAGTTTCATCACCAATTACTAAGTACGGAACACTATCTATTTCTTCATCAAAATGATTACTAAGTTCTAACATAAACTCTTCATTATCATCGTTATACCATACTTCAAAAACATTTAATATAAATAACTCTTTATATTCTAAAGGTAAATCATTAATGAATGTTTTCAAACTCTCACAATGAGAACAACCATCACCCCAAAATAAGTATATATTAGGTTTATCATCAAAACTAATATCACTTACTAAATCATTAACAACTAGATCTTTATATATAATAGAATCAACACCACTATCTTTAAAATTAAAAAACCAAATACCTAAACCAACAATTACACTTAATACTATTACAGTAATAATACTCATAAATCTATCCATTATCAATCAACTCCAATATAAATAAATTATACCATAAATCATAAAAAGAATTAAATGTTATTGATATATAGGAATCAATTCCCCTACATTTGTTAAAGGTTGATCTGTAACATTATTCCAAAAAACAACTTCACCATCTTCTAACACAACAGGAATAGCATCTAAAACTAATACTCCACTTTCATATATTTGTAATGTATGAATAATTGCTTGTCCATTAGTATGACCCCTAACAGTTCTTGCTTCATTATTAGCAAATATATAAAACTCAAATATCCCTTGCCATGGTGTATCAGGTGGATCACTATAATTAGTACCATTTAATATTAAACCATCCTTAGAAATATCAGCTGTATATCTTAAATCTTTACGATAACCACCACTACCCAAATTATAACTAATATTATTAAACTGCAAAAGACTTTCACTATAATTCCACGCTATTCCAAACATCTGATTTTGATATGCCCTTCTAGAACTAAATAACCAAACAGAATCAGTCCTAGGTCCTAAAAAAGTAAAGTCAAGTACTATTCTAGATTCACTACTAGGAAAAAATCCCGTTTTAACATATGCCTCAGTACTAGATTTAACCCCATCAAGAACTTGCATAATATCAGGAGCAAAATCAAATAATTCAAACAAAAACTCAATTGATAAATTACCAGACTGATTAATACCTAAACAACTCAAAGTAAGATCAAAAGTTACAGAAGAATTAGCACTTATTTTTGTTCCATAAGTAAAATCATCTAATCTAAAAGATATTCTTATATTATCTATCAATATTTCATCAATATCTTTTAATATAAAATCTCTCCCCGAATAATTTGTTATAGTAACAGAATACGTTAATGTAGAAGTTGCATTACTAAAAAAAGGATGAAAGTTAATGACATTATCATAATACGTCATATTATTTGTTTCATAAGCATCATTAGCAGTATGAAGAACAACAGAACTAACTCTTACAAGTTCTCCTGGTATAACAGAAACTTCCCCACTAATAGAAAGATTAGTATTTAAAGAAGAGTATCCAATACTAATAAAAGAAACACAAGTAAATATAGAAAGAAATATTAAAACTATTTTGAATTTGCTCATTAATTTTCCTCCTACAATATTATTATTATATAAAAAAAAGACTAATATTACTAGTCTTTTCATTTGTTATTTTTAATATAG
>CAYJBD010000052.1:0-6134 GCA_964368465.1 uncultured Muribaculaceae bacterium | reverse complement strand
AAATATTAAATCATACACCTATTACATCCATAAAAATAACAAGAGGTAATCAATATACCAAATAAATTATAAAAAGGAGAGAATTTTATGCTAATAAGTTCACCAGATTTCCCAGCATATAAACCTGATGAATTGACAAAAGAATACAAGAAAAGATTATTGAATTCAGTTAAATTATTACCATTTGTTAATTCTAATGAGGTAATAGAATATATAAAAGATAAGCAAATAAGTTTATTAGATTTACGTAAAGTTATTAGAAATCAAAATATAATATTAGTTGATTTAATGGTACAGTTTATTGAAGATTTAAAAGAAAATGCAGAAGAACAAAAATCTCTATTATTTTCCCCAAAATCCTATTTAGACAAACTAGCATATATGACAATAGATAAAAAAGATGACACCTATGAAATAAGATTTGTAATCAAAAAAAAAACAATTGAAATGATTGATGCTTTAATAACTTATAAAGATCAAAATATCACTGTAGAATACAACGACTGTAAAATAAATAACAAAACATGGATAAATATGTTAAAAAATATCTTACCATCTTTTATATCAGAATTATCAAAAAACACTTTAAATATGAATTGTAGTATCACTATACCTCCAAACGACTTCAAAGATATAGTTTCTGACAAAATTTATAGTTATAGAAAAGATCATGAAACATTTCGTCCTTTATCCACAATTCACTATAAGCATGCTTATTTTAATAGTTCACTAGAAAGTACAATAGAAGATGGTTATTTTGCTAATACTAATATAACAACAAATAATTGTCCTTTTATAATTAATTTTAGTATTTCTAACCAACAACTTCCTATTTTAAAGTTAATTGATAAAGACAGTAATAATACAACTGAATTGCTTTTAAATGAAAACGCATCTTGGATTGAATTATTAAAAAGACTTCCTGTTGATATCAATACACTTCATCCTTTTCTACAAAATAAAATTAATCTTTATTTTAATGAACCTAATCAATTATCCGAAGATGAAAGTATAGAAATATATGAAAACTACGAACAATTACCACATAATATTAAATCCCAATTATTTGAGATTAATCGTAGTAAAGAAATATCAAAAAGCATACATGATTTATTAAGTGAGTATAAAAAAGAATTAGAGTATCCTCAAGAAATAATCAAAGAATTAAATAAAGATATCACTTATCAAGTTAAACCTAATCAAGAAGCAGTTATTACTTGTAATGATATATTAACTGAAGAAGAACAAAATCTATTTAATTTATTAAAAGTATCATTAGAACAATTAAGTACTAAATATGAACTTCCTTTTAAAAATGGACAAATAGACTTAGATTCAATGAGAGATGATTACCAATTACAAATAGATCAATTAGATGAGAAAAATAAAGATTTAGAAGAGACTATTGAAAAAGAAAGTAAAATCATTAATCCATATAGCAATCCTAATAAATATACAATGAATGAAATAGAATTATTACAAAGTATTGAAAATAAAGCTAAATTAGTAATTAAACAAAATAAGATTAACGATAACTATCAAGAAGGACTATTTAAAGTAGATAATGATTTATACACAATAAATACTTCACTAACAAAAGATTTATCACTAGCAACCAATATAAGTATAAATGAAGATGCATTTAGAAAGTGTTCTAACTTTGTAACTAAAAAAGAATTAGCTAATTATATATCAAATAACCAAGATAATATTTTAAAAACTACACCTGTTAACAATATTCAATTCACAAAAAAAGCGTTTTAATAAACGCTTCTTTTTATTTTTTATTAATTATATCTTGTATTTGTTTAGACATTACTTTAGGATCCATTGGTACACTAGGTAATGGCTTTTCAAATGTTTCATTTATTGTTTCAAAAAATATATTTCTATACATATTTATATCATGTTGAACTTGTTCATTTGAACTATTGTTATGATCTCTTGAAACTTCTAAAATAGAATCTAATCTATTAGCTCTTAATTGTTCTAGCAAACTAGACGGCCCCTTATTTTCTAAATATAACATCATAGCATAAGTAACTACACTATCCATATCAGTATCTAATAAATCTGTAAATTGTTCTAATTCACCAAACGTATAAATGCTTTTACCATAGTAATGAAACCAATGTATCATTAAACTTTTCTTTTTATTTTCATCTATTTTATTATAATCCATATACACGAACTCCTTAATGATTTGTTCACATATTATATCATAAATTTTTATAAAAACAATATCTATATTTATAGTTTCTTTATAAATTCATTTAATTCAAACCAATTAAAATCTAAAGTAATAGTATTTTTAATAAAACTATTTATCTCTAAATCATTAATAGATTGAACTTTATAATCAGAAAAATATTTACCAAAGTTACTCTTCATAAACATATCTACAATATATTCCTTAGTAACATGATTAAAAGAATATTTTTTCATGATACAGTCTTCTAATCCAATATGTACAATCTCATGAAGTAAATTAGAAACAATATTCTTATTATTATACTTAGAAATAATTATTCCATCAATACTATTATAAGAACCACCTGGTCCATATTTAGATATATTAAGAGTATAATTAGAAAATATCTTAAAACCAAAAGATTTATTCAAAGAATTAAATAACGAAATATTATCTCTCAATATATTATTAACCTCATCTACATATTTAAAATAATCCAAATAAAAACATTCATAATCAACAGAGTACTCACTTATAAACTTTTCCACTTCTAAATAGTTAACAAAACCATCACTAGCCTTCTTTAATAAAGAAGTAAACTCCACATCACTAGGAAATACATCAGTATAACCATTATCAATAAAAAAGTTATACCTTAATAAACAAGAATATAAATAATCAGTCTCATACTTAATATAATCTTTATTAATTGTAACCTCCAAAAGAATCACCTCTACTAAAAGTATAACACATAAACAATTATCAAAAAAAGAGTTGTTTAAAGACAACTTCTTATTAGTATATAGTATCAAATTTCTTAAAATAAATTTATTATCTTAGACGTTAAGGAATTAAACTGATACGAAAATTAGTAAAAGGAAAATCAACACCAGTTGCTTCATCGTAGCTGAACACACCAGCAGCAGAAGTACCCTCATAGAATCCTCCTCGAAGAGACCATGGATTGCCAGAATTTACATAAAAAGCATAATCATCATAAAATCTCACTACTTCACCCATTGCATCTCCTAACATACCTTCTTCATCTGTTATTGGTAATACACTAGTCATATTTATACTTTGTGTCTCATCTAAAGTAAGCGCAAGATTTCCTGAATGAATTATATTCTACGCTGTTCCTGTTATTAAAAGAGTTAATATCGCATAAGATACTCCCGTTAATAAAAGTATTCCCCCTAAGATAGATAAAATTATATACATTTTTTTCTTACTAGTTTTTTGATTCATAATATAAACCTCTATTCTATAAATATTCTATCATATATATTTTTTTGCATATAAAAAAGATAAGACTACTTAAGTTCTTATCTTCTTTCATAAACTAAGTCAACTATACCGTTATAATTAGTAGTACTAACTAATTTTAAAGGCATTTCTCTCTCTCTAGTAAATAATCTAATACCCTTCCCTAAAATAATAGGCATAACTGAAATACATAGTTTATCTACCATATCAAGTTCTAATAACTGGTTAACAATAGAAGCACCACCACATATCCAAATATCACTACCTTCAGTACTCTTCAAATCATTAATTGTATCTACTAATTTATCGGTAAAAATAATATTATCTTTATTTTCTTTAGATTTAGTAGTAATAACATAACTCATCTTATCAGCATAAGGCCAGTTATCAACAGCAAGTTCAGTTACTATTTGCTCATAAGTTGTACTTCCTAAAATAACAGTATCAATACTCTTATAGAACTCATCATAACTTCCCATATTACTAGGATCACTATTATCTCCACTTAACCATGATACATCTTTATTCTCTTTAGCAATAAACCCATCTAAACTACATGCGATATAAACAACTACTTTTCTCATTTTAAACCTCTAATTTTTTCTTTTATTTTAACTAAAGCTTCTTTTCTAGCACTCACTTCATTCTTTTCTTCATCAGTAAGTTCACCTACAGTTTTTGTATTAGGAAGTTCTAATATTTTATCAAAACCAAATCCATAATCACCTCTTGCAAACTTTGCAATAACACCTTCAAGTATACCTCTACTAGATAATGTATTCACACCATCATAATAAACTATTTCACATATAAAAGAAGCTTTCCTATTATCTATTTTATTAGTTTCACTTATTAAATAATTATTACGATCAGTATCAGTAGCATCTTCCCCTAAAAATCTATGAGTCAATACTCCAGGAAAATTATCAAGTCCTTCTATACATAAACCAGAATCATCTGCAATAACAGGAATACCTACAACTTCATATATTTCTCTAGCTTTCTTTAAAGCATTTCCATAAAAAGTATCACAGTCTTCTACAACATCTATATCTATATTTAAATCACCCAAAGAAACAATCTTAACATCATCTAAGATTGCTCTAATTTCTTTTAACTTACCTTTATTATTACTTGCAAATACTATTTCCATCTTATCTCCTATATTCAAACAAGGCAGAAGGACGATGACCCCCACCAGTTCTAACTTTCTCTGTCTTAACTACTTTATCAGCAATTATTCTTCTAAAAGCAGGTGCTAATAATTTCTTATTTAATATAATCTCATACACTTTTTGTAATTCTCCTAAAGTAAAATAACTAGGCATCATATTAAAAACAATATCTGTATATTCTAATTTATTTTTAAGTCTTTCTAATCCTGATAATATTACAATAGGATGATCAAATGCTAAAGAAGAGTTATCAACTACTTCAAACTTATATCTATCAGTTGTCTTATCAATTAATTTTCTATCTATTTTAAAATTTAATACTTCCATACCATTATCTAATTTAACAACAGTTTTATTGTTAACTTCTTCATAAGAAACATTAAACCAACAAGCATTATTCTTAAGCTTTTCATTATATAATTTCTTATCAATAAGTGCCATATATGCAGTAGAAACAATTCTCATACGAGGATCCCTATTAACATTACCAAATGTATATAACTGTTCTAAATAAATATTAGTTAAATTAGTTTCTCTTTCTAATATTCTAACTGGACTACTATCTATATCTTCATTAATATCTAAAAAACCACCCGGTAAACACCACTTATCTTTAAAAGGATAATCATCTCTTTTAACAAGTAATATACTCATATGTTTCTCTTTTGTTTTACGATAATTATCAGTCTCTTCATCAGATATTGAAAAAATCAAAATATCAGTTGTCATCGATAACTTTTCAAACTTACTAGAATCATAATTTTTTAAAAATTCTTCTTCACTCTTATACATAATACACCTCAACTATTATCATTATAACATATTTATTCTATTTTATTATTACTTGTTATAACGAAAGTTTCCATTTCTTTTTCTATTTCATCTTTAGCAATCCTACTAATTTTTCCACCTATAGAAGCAACCACTAAATTATCTTCTAATCCATAAGGATTTTTTTCTATTACTAATCTCTTAGTAACTTCTTCTGATAAGTTAGTTAATAAAAGTTCTAATATATCCATATTATCTCTAAGACTGTTTTCTTTAAGACCTTTATATTTTTTATACTCACTAGTTGTCGTCCCAGACCAAGACCTACATATTTCATTAGTTAAAATTGCAAAATCTATATCTAAAGCAATACCTCTTTCTCTCCACACATCAGCAAGCTCTTTTCTATCTTGAATACTACTAATTCTCTTATTAATCCAATCTTCATCATATCCTTTTAAACGATATAATTCTATTGCTCTATCAATTGATAAAGATGGATTAACTACTTCATCAATTCGCTCTCTACCTAATCTTGCTAACCACAGTTTAATAGGTTCAGCATTTTTACTAGGAACAGACTGAATAATACGAAATATCACTTCTATATCACAAACATCAGTTAATCGATACTTTCCATCTACAGATTTTAATTTCAACTGGCTACAATTTGTAGCCGTTTCATTCCCTTCTTTTTTTTAACCTAAGCTTTAAAACACTCCAATATTTTG
>CAYJBD010000051.1:0-6223 GCA_964368465.1 uncultured Muribaculaceae bacterium | reverse complement strand
ATAATTTTACTTGTTCCTTTTTCTTTTTCTGTTAAATGATCTGGATTAACAATAGCGTTTAACAGTGAAAAAGAAAGTCTGAATAACATATAGATACCTACTACTAAGTAAATTCTATCAGTAAACTCTTGTATAGCATCCATTGTAATAATACTGTCTATTGAAGCTAAGTCAAATATTAATTGTAATAACATTTGAACTAACCCATATACAACGCTTTCAAGCCACATCACTAAGGATCTAACGGTATCCCATAACCATCCTGGTTCCATAACTACTCACTCCTCTCTTTTACTCTGATTTTGTTATTACTTGTTCTCCTACTGTAGTACAAGACTCTGAATCAACAAATAATCCACTGTTTAATAATATTTCTAAAAATAATGGTATAAAGAATAATGCAATTGCTGCAATACATCTTTTAACAAATTTTGATAACGATTTTTTCATTGCTTCTTGATCACCCGAGAATATTACTTGAGCAAAATCCATACATCCAAATATAATCAAGGCAATTGGCGCTAATACTCTTATCCATAATAATAATTCTCTAAGAACTTGACCTAACAAAGTATTCTCCCCAAATAAATTATCACAATTTACAATAAATACTTCTCCCGGTAAACCAAATCCATTAGTAAATCTATCTGATAGTTCACTTAGTAATGAATCGATTGTTTTTGATATTTCTAACAGTTCTACTAACTGTGTTTCTGTTAAATTATTAGATTGAGAAAAACCTGCTATTTTACCAGATATTTCATTTTGAATTTCACTGGTTTCACCTAAGACATCTTGTAATTGTTGATTTTCTACACTAATAAAGAAAGATGTGATTTCATCAGCACATGCTCCTGTTAGAACATCTCTTTCATACTCATGAATAGTATTTTGTAGTGTTTCTAGTCTCTCTTCTATCTTTCGATAATCGGCTATCACTTCAGTAGCTTCTGCTGAACTTAGATTTGATGACCCAAAACTAGCATTTATTGCACCTAATTCTCCATTAATACTTTCTACTTCTTTAATATAACCTTGATATTGTTCTTTAATTCCTGAATCAAAGAAAATAGCCATACACTGATTAGTGCTCAACTGATTTAAAGGCATGACGTATAGTCCTTCAAGAGATGGTGTTCTTCCCCAATCTGGAAAGTAATCTTCATCATTATCTTCTCTATCCCCAATTACTCTTACATCTAAATCTCCATCACTATTTTGTGCTACTGATAAACCGAAAACTTCTGCAATTGTGTTGCTATCTACGAACCACATAATGTCTGCATAGTTATATCCATTAGTCCAATCACTAAGACCATTCCAAACATACCCTAATCCTAAAAATCCTGGGTCTACTTCGTATTCATCAATTACGATATATATATCATCTGGTAAATTTCCTGTTAAGAAATCAACATAATTTGAGATTGTTTGGAATCCAAACTGTCCGGCTTTTGCAAATTCATATGAACCTCCAACTCCAGCATAAAAATGTTCTTTTCCATCATGAGCAGTAAGACTTCTCATGATTCTTCCTTGATTTTCTAATGAAGAATACTCGTTTTTTGTAGAAATTATTAAATCAATTGGCATTTTAAGAGCTGGTGTTTGAACATTTGATAAACTACCAGACGCTGTTTGTGCTGGTCCATAAACATGAGATACATTCACTAATTCATAATCATACGACTTTTCTGCTGAGAAGTTAGTGATTCTATTACCTGAATAGCTCATACCTTCTGGACATGCTGCATATTCTACTAAGTCATCCGCAATGTAAATAGAACTAGTTCCTATATCTACTTTTGCGTTTATCTCGATTGTATCTCCTATAAGAGTGTCACCGGTAGTCTCATTATATAAAACTACTGAGTAATCATCCCAGTTTACCGGATCGCTGTTTATTTCATCTTTGAATCCGTGGGTAAGATATCCACCTCGTCGATAATAAACATTTACTTTTTCATTATTAGCAACACCTTCATATTCACATCTTTTTACATACCAATGTGTATAGTAAGGGTCATTTTCGTCTAAATCAGCATCTAGAAAATATTTTTCATATGCTTGGGTATGTATTTTTTCTTCATATGCCGCGTTAACATTGATTGGATTAAACATAAAGAAAGCTGCAAACAAAAGGATTATAGGCAGAATATTTTTTTTACTCATAATTAACTCCCATGATTAATTTTATACTACTTTATTGTATCATAGCAAAAAAAAAATAGCAATTACATTTGCTATTCTTTTTAGGCTTCGTCCCAGCATTCTAGCCAGCTACCAGTTCCAGTTACATTTTCATTTGTACTAGCACCAGAATCTGCGAATAATCCGAATACTAATACTACTAAAGTTGTAACAAAGAATACTGCTACAGCTGCTATAGCACGTTTTACTAAAGTACTTTGTGCTTCTTTAATTTTCTTCTCATCACTACCTACTACTGCTTTTCCTAAATCAATAGTTCCCATGATAATTAAGATAATTGGTATACCAATTTGAATTATAGGAATAATCCCATTTTTAACAAATTGAATAATTGGTAATATTGAATCACAACTAACTTCTAATATTTGCATAAATTCCATTTTGCTCACTCCTTATATTTATATAATAAATGGTATTCTTTAAGTTGTCAACTTAATTTACATAACTATGTAAATAATTAAAACTTAAATAGTCCAAATATTTTTCCTTTTTCTTCTTCTGAGGCTTCTGTCTTTTGTCCAACCATACCTAGTTTTGCTAATAATGTTTGGAAGACGTTTGTTTTTTCTCTGTCATTAACTGGCGGGATACTTGAAAATACTTTTGAATTAGATTCGTATTCAAAATTCGTTATGTCTCCGCTGCCCAATAAACTTTTATTAAGTATAATTTTTTTACCTGCTAGTTTTTCAAAACTACGACGATCTTTTTTTATTAATTTACTCAATTTGATCGAAGATGGTTCAATCAAATATAATATGTCATTACATATTCCTGTTGAATCATCATCTTCATTTAAATCAATTAATACTATGTCCGCTGTATTAAGTTTTAATACCTCTGTTGCAATAGTTTCCGGTGTTGCAGAAACCATGTTTTTCTCATTGCTAAAATACTGAAAATCATGTCTATTTAATTCTATAGCACCCACTGCTAATCCATGTGATTGTTCTAAGTCTTTCTTTAACATGTAAATAAAACTAGTACTCCCCGCATGATCTGTTACATTTTTAACACCAATTATCTTAGTACCACCTGTTACTTTTTGACTTACAGTATTAGAAAGTTCAGTAAATTGTTGAATATGAGCTACATCTCTATACGAATTAGGATGGTCTAATAAATATTTTATCCCTTCCATATTCGTTGTAAAATTATACATACCCATCGATACTAATTTTGATAAAAAAGATGTACCTGACGAGTCTGGATCTTGATTCGATAATACTAATATGATTTTTTCAACATCCAAATTAATAGATAGTTTTTGTAATACATTCACATCATGATAATTTTTTATAGCTGTTATATCTAGTATCATTCTTCCAAAGAAAAAGTCTTTGAAGGTGCTGATTAACTCATCTACTTCAAATTCTCCTTGCATTGTTTTAATAATATCTATTTCTAGAGTAGATAGCATTTCATGTTGTGTGTTACTTATTATTACATTCATTTTATCCCCCTAAGTTGTTTCTGAGTCTGTTCCAAAAGAAGTAACTAATTTTGTTTCCCCGTTAACTCGGAACAAATCATCTGCTAGCATCGGTAATAATTGACTTAAAACCGGAACATCCATACTTACAAAAGTAACAACTTGATAGTATGTTCCTCTATAAGTATCTGTTGTTTCCGTATCTGCTGCTACAGGTTTGTAGCAATAACCTAGACTACCATTGTCAGATCCTCCGGATCCAGGACAGATAAATCCCTCATCATTTAGAACACCTTGCATCATATTTTGATTAACACTATAATTTATACTTGCAATATATTCTTTGATTTGCTCTTCTGCCCTGTCAGTATGCCCTTCATTTTTTTCAATAATACTAATAATTTGGCTTTTTACATTAAAAGCTTTGGTGTAATTAACGTTAAATGCTAAGTATCCATTAACTAATAATATAAAGAAAATTATAATACCTATAGTGACTGTACCACCTACAGCATCTCTCATTAATTATCACCTCTTTTTATACTTCTATGAATTATAGTATATTAGTCTCTTACTACATCTGATGTTTTGTTTGTCGTTGCATTAGTCCACTCACCAGATATTGAGTTTTGAATTGTTGGCCATAATAACCAGAAAAATGCTAATACTGCTCCAATTGCAATAATAGTAATAATTGTTAAGTTTAATTCTCCACTTGCTGCTTTCATTTATGATAGTCTCCTTTCTATTTTATAAAATAATTATATCAAAGTTTCTTTTGTTCTTCAATATTTTTTGGTTTATTTGACATATTTAGAACATCATCATCATTGCTAATAGTATTACAAACATAACTCCAACACCTGTTACTACTAACATAATAAGTGTTTGGTTTTCCATGAAGTTAAGTCTTTCTTTATATTTTGTTTCTCTAGCTTTATTTTGTAATGATGATATTGTTTTAGAAAACATCAATAGTCTTTCTTGTTTCTTTTCTTGAGTTCCTGCACCTAAACGGTAAAGTAATCTCATCATACGCATAGAATCTCTTACTGGGTACATATTAGAAAATTCCATGTAAGGATCAATACTTGAATCTCCGGCATTGATTTTTTCAATCATTTCCCTTAATCCTGGTTTGAAAATATCAGGTGCTTCTTCCATTGATTTACCAATTGCTACTGGTACTGTGTAATGTTGTACTAGTATTTCTAAACTCTTTAAATAGTATGGCAACATCAAATCTATTTCATGTAAATGCTTTTTGTAATGTCCTTTTAGTGAAAAATACTGTGATTTAAACACTAAATATCCTACTACTAAAGCAAAAACAATATTTAATAGGTTAAGATCAGTTAAAAAGATGAAAATCATTACTATGACAGTTAAAAATCCTGTACTTAATCTTTTTTGATATAAAATTTCTGGTTCAATTGAGTCACCATATTTTGCATATAACAAGAAATCATAATCATCTTCCTTTAAAGCGTTCATACTTTTAATGTTATCAGTTATGAACTTTTTTTTGTCTATTGTCCCGTTATAAATAAGGACAAACATTATTACTACTCCTACTATTAATATTTCCATTATTCAGCACCTACATTCTCATTATAATAACGCTCTCCTTTTAATAGGAAATAACTATTAGCTATTAATATGAAATGAAGTAATGCATTTACATACCACATTTCTAATAGTCCTAGATATGTTTCATTTCCTAGTAAATATTGAGTAATCATTACTAATAAATATAGCATTATACCATATCTTAAAAAACCTTTATGGAAACTAGCTCTATCAATTCGATCTCGGTAAACACTTTCTACTAACATATCGATATCTAATTGCATATTATCTAAACTTTCTCCTGCGTCTCTTGCACCTTCTTTAGTGATTTGAAGGAATAATTGATGCATATTTTTTACAATATAGTAGGGATATTTATTTGTCATATATAATAGTGACTCATCTATACTACCATTTTGGTAAGCAAGTTCAATCATATGATTTACATCATCTAGAATTGGATTTTCTAAAACTCCTGTTTTAACAACGTTTTCTAGAGATCTAACAAATGATTGTGTTGTTGCAAATTCCATTATTGTGTTAGTAGTATATACTTGAACTTGTTCAAAGATAAATTCACTGTATATTCTCTTACATCTCAAGTATGCTAAATACGGGATGAATCCAATAACTACTACTATATATAATAGTGAAATAAAGATATTATAGAAATATAAGTATGATACTACAGCAGTAAATCCTGAAAACAAAATTGCTTGAGCTAGATATTGTTTGATTGTGTATTCTTGACCTAATTCTTTTGCTTTTTTTCGAACTTCTTGAAAAGAATATGGCGAGAATTTTTGATACATGTTACGTACATTTTCAGAGAAAAATTTTGTTACATTGTTTCCTTTAAATCCTCTATATAATAAGATACCTATTGCGATAGCTAGAAGAATAAATAATTCCATCTAATCACCTCTTTCTATATAATTCCACTGGGGATTGTTATTGTTGGGGCTTCTACTATTGGTGTTGGTACTACTTCTTGATTTGGTACTTCTACCA
>CAYJBD010000050.1:0-6224 GCA_964368465.1 uncultured Muribaculaceae bacterium | reverse complement strand
TATACTAGCTAAAACAGAAGATTTACCTGTTAATCCGTTAACTGATAAACCACCTGTTGATAAGTGTCCTAAGTGTGGTAAGAGTCATTTTATACCCGAGAAAGATGTTATGGATACTTGGGCCACTTCATCTGTTACACCATTAATTAATATGAAACATGGAGAAAAAGATAATTATGATCATATTCTAAAACCTATGAGTTTAAGAACTAATGCATCTGAGATTATAAGAACATGGGATTTTTATACTATTGTTAAGAGTTTTTATCACTTTGGACAAAAACCATGGGATAATGTAATGATTTCTGGATTTGTAATGGCAAATAAGGGTGAAAAAATAAGTAAATCTAAGGGTAATAGTAAACATGAACCACTTGATATTATTAAGGATTATAGTGCTGATGTTGTTAGATATTGGGCGGCTTCTGGTAGATTAGGTACTGATATTACTTTTAACGAGGAGACATTACTTCGTGGTAAAAAACTTGTTAATAAGATTTGGAATGTTTCTAAGTTTATTGAAATGCATTTACAAGATTATGAAAATAAGGATTTTGATGATTATGAATATGTTGATAAATGGATATTGAACAAGTTTCAAGTTATGGAAGAGCAATTTGTTCAATACTTAGATGATTATGAAATTGGTTTAGCTCTTAATCATTTAGAGAAATTTTTCTGGAATTTCTGTGATAATTATATTGAGATTGTTAAACATAGATTATATCGTCCAGAAGAATTTGGGGATATACCTAGATACTCTGGACAAAAAACAGTTCATATTATCTTAAATAAATTATTACAAGACTTTAGTGTTTTCTTCCCATTTATTACTGAAGAGATATACCAAGAGTTATTTAAAGTTGAAAAATCTATTCATAATACAAATATTAAACCTTTGGAATTTAATTTTAATGAAGAAGGTGAATATGGGGATAAATTAGTTGAAATAATTAGTCAAGCTAGAGGTGTTAAGACGAATAATAATGTTACACTTAAAACTCCTATTAAAACATTAGTTATAGATGTATGTGACAAAATGAGAGAAGCTATTGAAAATTCTTCTTTAGATTTTAAAGCTACATTGTTTATTGAAGAATTAGTACTTAATGATAGAGATGATAATTATGAAGTCAAAGAAGTTACTTTGAATTTAGAAACTGAGTAATTAAAGAAGAAAAAACTACACTAATGTGTAGTCTTTTTTATGCTTTCCAAAGCCCATGTAAATTACAATAAGCATATGTGTTTATTATTTCTTCTTCAGTAACGAAAGTAGTAGTTGGTTGACTGGTTGCTGTTAGGTGCTTAATTTGATTAGTAGTTTTAGTTTCAATAGCAATCCATTCAATTAAATGTTCTTCTGTCATTGGATGTGCTGTACTTCCAACTGAAACAGTTATCTTATTACCATCTTTAGTTACAATTGGTACATGTTTTTCAACTGCTGCATCAGTAGTGTTGGCAGATAATTCTTCCATGTTTTCATTACAGCACATTACTGGAACCCCGCTATCTTTAGTTTTTGTGATAATATTTCCACAATGTTTACAAATATAAAATGTCATAGTTACCTCCTAATTCCATTTTAACATAATTGTATGATATAATGTCTATATATTTTGAGGTGTTGACATGAGAAAAAAGATAGAAATATTTATGTGTATTTTAGCTAGTTTTATAATTTTAGTAGCTAGTGTACTTACAGGATCTAATATTTTAAATATAATAATCTCTATTACAGGTATTTTTTATGTATATTATATTGGCCAAAAAAGTGTAATTGGATATTTATTTGGTATTATAAATGTTTTGTTGTTAGGAATAAATTTATTTAGTAATGAGATTTATTTTAGTGCTTTTTATAACTTGTTATATGGTTTACCAGTTTTAGTTTATGGTCTTTATTATTGGAGAAAGAAGACTGGAAAAGAGAAAATAAATGTTTTATCTTCTAAAAATAGAATTATATTAACGCTTTTGATGATTTTACCTTCAATTTTTGGTATAATAATTGCTCTAATTGATTCTACATATATTTTGTTAGTTTTGGATGTTACTACGACATATATGGGAATATTGGGTTTATGGTTGTTAGCTAGAAAACATATTGAACAATGGCCAGTATGGATTGTAGGGAATACGATTAATTTTATTATGTGGACTGTTTTGACATTTGAAGACACTTCGAATATTAGCGTTGCCATAATGTGGTTTTTCTATCTAGTTAACTCTGTTTATGGTTATGTTATGTGGAGGAGAAAATAAATGAATAAAAGTTATGTTGTAGATAAGATTTGTTTGTTAGGTGATTTTTTAGTTAGTGTTGGTTATTCTAAGAAGGATGCGAAGAGATTACTTAGTAATAATAAAATAATAGTTAATGATAAAAAGATATCTAAATATACTTATGAACTTAAGGGTAAGGAAACTGTTTTTGTTAATCCTAGTAAGACTACTTTAGATGTTTTATATGAGGATGATTATTTATTAGTAGTTGATAAACCAGCTAATTTGTTAACAGTTGCTACTACATCTAGTAATCATACTTTATATAGACAAGTTAGTGATTATGTTAAACAAAGAAATAAAAATAATAAAGTATTTATTATTAATCGTTTAGATAGGGAAACTTCGGGTTTAGTTATGTTTGCTAAAGTACAGAAAGTGAAATTTCAAATGCAAAATACTTGGTCAAGTGTTATTCGTAAGTATATTGCTGTAGTTATTGGTAAAACTGATAATAGTGGTGTTATTAAGAGTTATCTTAGTGAAGATAAAGGGTTTAATGTTAAATCTAGTACTGATGGTAAACTTGCTATTACTGAATATAAAAAAATTAAAGAAAGTAAAGAATATACTTGGTTGGATGTTAATATTAAAACAGGTCGTAAGAATCAAATTCGTGTTCATTTAAAAGATATTGGATGTATTATCAGAGGAGATGTTAAATATGGTTCTAAAAAGGATAAGAGAATGTATTTACATGCTTATAAATTAGAGTTTAAACATCCTGTTACTAATAAAATTATTAAAGTTAAGTCTTTAATGCCAGAAGGTTTTTAGAAAATATCTTGTTTAATTAAATAATGATTGTTATAATGTATAATATAGAGGTGATTATATGGACATATGTTTAGATCCTGAATTTCTTAGAATTTTGTATGGAATTAAAGAAGTTCTTAATTTAGTTTATATTGCTGTACCTGTTGGTTTAATAGTAATGTTAAGTATTGATTTTGGGAAATTAGTTGTTTCTCCTGATGAAGGACAAAAGCAAAAAACTATTCCTAAAATTATTAATAAATTAATTGCAGGTATTGTAGTTTTCTTTGTAGCGACAATTGTTAATGTTATTTTTTCAATTGGATATGAAGTAGAAAGTGATTATGGTGTTTGTTGGGAAAATGCTAATTTAGAGAAAATAGATGATCTTAAGATTGAGAGAGCTGCTGAGGCTATTGAGAAAGCTTTTAGTGATCCTACTAGACAAAAATATAATACTGCAAAGTATTTTGTAGAAGAAATTGTTGATAATGAGAGAAAAGCTGAATTTGAAGTACAGTTGAAAGAAATCGAGAAAATAGTTATTGCAACTGAAGCAGTAGATGAAGCAGAGAGAATTACATCTAATGAACATTATAATAGTAGTGATCAGTTTGATGGTATTAGATTTGAAGAAATTGCATATCTTGATGGTAGTTCTGGGGATGTTTATGTAACTAATTCACCGCCTTCGCCATCTACTGTGTTTACTCATCATGGTGATAAAATTAGCTCTGTGGATTTCCAAGCAGCTTATGATGGTGCAGGAAATAGCTTAGGAATTTGGCCTAAACATATTCAGTATGAAAGAAGTGTTGTTGTAGAAAATGAATACAATGGTATGATATGGTCATTAACACCTTCTAACGGTATTTACACATTTGTTTATCATCATAATGGTATAGATATTTTAGCTCAGTTTGGAGAACCGATTTATGCACCAGTTTCTGGTAATCTTAGATATTCAGAGTGGGGTCATACACGTAATAATGGTTCTGATGAAACTGCATACAGTGTGACAATATATCCTGATGAGCCAATTAATCATAATGGTAATATAGTTAGTACTATATACTACACACATATGAGTGGTATTGTGCAATATTGTCCTGATGGCTCTTGTAATGAGCGAGTTGAAAAAGGTGATTTAATTGGATTTGTTGGTAATGCTACTGGTGATGGATCTAGTTATGGTTGGGCTCCGCATTTACATGCTACGTTATATGATAAAGTTTATGATTATGGTTTGACTACAACAGAAACTGAAGCACTTTATAATATTTCATCTGGTGTAGCTAGGGAAGCAGGTAAATAATGAAAAAATATGCTAAGCTTTTAATTGTTTTGGCTTTGATATTAGTAATCTTATTAGGTGTAAACTTATTTGTAAGTTCTAATCCTATTTCTAATGGAGAGAAAATAGCTGATACTGTTATTGGATTTTATGATGATTTATATTATGATAGAAACCAGTTCAACCAAAATGAGCAGGAAGTGCTTGATTTATATGTCTCTAAATTAATGGGTGGAAACTATACTATAAATATTAGTGATTATATAGAACAAGAAGGTTATGAAGAAACGACTGAACCTAATTCAAAGGGTGTATATAAAATCGATAATATTTGCTATGTTGATTTAGATGATTTAGTATTTGTGGATTCTTCACATTTAGGAGAAGGTGCTACTGATGATCAAGCTATTGCTATATGTGATGGTAAACTAGTAGCTTTTTGGAAAGCACACTATGTATTTGATTATAACGAAATAAGAGATAATCCTGTTCATGATTATCGTTATGTTGGTTATGTTGAAACTAGTGATGTAGTTAAATATTTTTATAAATCTTATTATAATTCTTCTGTTGTTTCGGTTAATTTATTTTATGAAGGCGATTTAAAAGAAGTAACTGTTACAAATGAAAATATTAGTAATTATAATATTATAGAAGCTAAATAAAGAGAGTATTCACTCTCTTTTTTATTGTTTTTTTGATCTTATTAGTGATATAATTTATATATTATAGGAGGATAGATATGAGTGGAAAATGTCAGTGTAATGGGTTAGATAGTTTTTTGAAAGAATTATTTTCTAATTATACTAGTGATAAAGATAATATGATTCAAATGCTTAATGAAATTCAAGAACATTATGGGTATGTTCCTTTGGATGTTCAAGAAAAGTTAGCGAAATTTTTAAATATAGAAATGGCTGAAGTATATGGAGTAGTTACTTTTTATGCAAGATTTTCATTGGAGCCAAAAGGTAAATATAATGTTTCTGTTTGTATGGGAACTGCTTGTTATGTTAAGGGAGCAGAAAAATTATTAGATAGAGTAGTTGAGAAATTAGGTATTGCTGTTGGAGAAACATCTTCAGATGGAGTTTTTTCAATTGAAGAAACTCGTTGTGTTGGCGCTTGTGGACTTGCACCTGTTTTTACCGTAAACGGAGAAGTTTATGGAAAGGGTACTGTGCAGAAGGTTGATCAAATTATAGAAGAATTAAAGGCAAAGGAGCAAATATGAGTGTTATAGATAAAATAAATAAGATACGTGATGGTAAGAAATTAGAGTTAGATCTTAGAGTTAATTCAGATGCTGACACAAGAGAAAAACATATTTTAGTTTGCCGTGGTACGGGATGTACTTCTTCTAAATCTGATGAGATGATTAAGATTTTTAATAAATTAATAAAAACTAATAAAATTGATAATACTAGGGTTGTTCAAACTGGTTGTTTTGGATTGTGTGCTAAGGGTCCTATTGTAATTATTAGACCAGAGAATACTTTCTATGCTAATGTTACATTAGATGATTGTGAAGAAATTATTACTAGTCATATTATGAATAATAAGAAAGTAGAGAGATTACTTTGTAAAGATATAGATGGTTCTGTTGTTGAGAAACTAGATGAGTTGAGTTTTTATAAGAAACAAATGCGTATAGTACTTAAAAACTGTGGTATTATTGATCCAGAAGAAATAGATGAATATATTGCTTTTGATGGTTATCAAGCTTTATATAAAGTTCTTACTAAAATGAGTTGGTTGGATGTTATTAATGAGATTAAGGCTTCTGAATTATGTGGGCGTGGTGGAGCTGGTTTTCCAACTGGTATGAAGTGGGAATTTGCTCGTAAGGAAAAAAGTGATATAAAATATGTAGTTTGTAATGCTG
>CAYJBD010000049.1:0-6309 GCA_964368465.1 uncultured Muribaculaceae bacterium | reverse complement strand
TACTCTAATTACAAACACAATATCTTCTTTAGTATTACCACCAACTAAATTACCAATTATAGATTCTGCTATTATTGGTGCAATAATTAAAATCACAACAGTAACAATAATAGACATACTAACCATCAATTTAAAAGCTAGTCTATAACTTCTTCTCTTTAAATCATGAAAACCCAAAGTATTATATTCACTAACCAACTTACTAATAGCAATAGGTAAACCTATCGTAGAAACAGTTAAGAATAATTGATAAAAATTATATGCATAACCATATAAAACCCTACCATTTTCATCAATAATCGCATGAAATGGAATAACATACACTATTCCCAAAATCTTACTAATAACAATACATAAAGTAGCAATCGCTGCTCCCCTAATAAAACTATCTTTTTTCATTAATTCCCCTTAAAAATACTTATAACTAGCTCTATAAGCCATATAAGATATAAACATTAATATAATAATTGATATCAAAGCAGTAAAAGAATCTACTACAAATGAATTAAAAATTAACCCGTTCAACACAACGATAATAAAGGCCAACCCTATAAACAATAAACACATATTAAAAATAAACGATAATACTTCTTGCGAATTTTTCCTAACATCCCTCTGATTATTTAAGATCATAACTAAAAATCCAACAAAATATGCTATAAAACTAGTAGTAGACGCCCCTACTATTTGATTGAATCCACTATAAGCAAACATCGCAACAATAGGTCCATTAAACAATACTTTAATACCTATCACTAATAAAAATGCAAAGATTAATCTCTTATAATTACTAGCTTTATAAAGAGTGAAAGCCATAAGTAAAAAACAAACAAGACTGAAACTAACTAAGAAATCAGTTCCTAAAATAGGACTAAAATTATCAATCTCATTAAATAACAAAGTAACTAATTGAAAAGAAGAAAATATAAATATTACAAACAAAGGAATTATCTTCTTTATCTTATTAAAAATAGTCTTTGTACTATAATTATTAAAATAGTTAATACAAGCTAATATTATTACTAATTGTAATATATAAGAGTAAAGTAAAAACATAGACATATCAGTATCAAGCATACCACTAACCATAAAGTAATCTAATGTACGGTAAATAAGTAAAGCTACAAAACTAAGTATAAATATCTTAAAATTATTTGTTGAAATACTTAACTTAGTAATTTTAATATCATCTAAATTTATATATGTTTTCAACGACTTAAGTTTATATTTCTGTTTCATTAAGAAGAAGTAGACAAACAAACAAGTAAACCCCATCAAAATAGAACTAACATTAAACACAATATAAACAAAATTATTATTATTGACAAACCCTACTGAATAAACATAAGTTATTATCATAAAGATAAGTAAATAAAAGGAACAAAGACTAAAATTAATGTGTTTTCTAACTCTATCTTTAATACATACTTTAAGCACTATTTCTAAAAGACTCAAAATAAATGTAACAACAAGTATCCCTATAAAATAGTATTTACCTAGTAATATACTAATTGCAATCAGTACAACAACTGATAAAAACTCATATAAAACTATTCTTTTAAATAACTTACTATCTGTAAAAAATAAAGTTAACTTAGAACCAACTCCACTCTTAATATAAAGAGGAATAAAAAGTACATACGTAAAAAACACAGGTGTCACAAATAATAAATCAGTCCCTAACTTAAAACTTTCATCATAATCTAAAAAAGAATACATTAAAGATAGTGATATCATAACAAGGATAGTAATATATATATAAAACCAAATAATCTTCTTCATCTTATCACTTCCTAATCTACTTAAATTATACCATTAATATAAATAAGTAATCAAGTTAATAACTAATGATATATTATCATTGCTGAAAAACAATATATTTGCTCTTCTCCAAAATAAGAAGTACTAACTTGGTATTTAATATCAATAACATCAATATCACTATCTAAAAAAGAATTAATAGCATTTTCTAAATCATTCTCATGCATCTCATCAAATATTTTAACTTTCATCTAATCACCAAATAAATTATAAAATAAAAAAGAGTCGAAAAAACTCTATTTAAATTTAGATTCTAATGTATTATTGACAACTTTATTAGTAGTAGAACCATTAACTTTCCCAACCATGTCACTTATCTCAGACTGTTTCAAATTAGGATTATCATCATTCATTTCTACAAACTCTAAAATAGCCTCTGTGGCATTTGCTTTTGAAGTTCGATTATCATCCAAACTGATATTTACTACTTTTAAATTATCTTGTTCAGTTTCATTAAGTTTATCATCACACAGCATAACAGCTTCCATTAAAGTAATTTTCTTATCCTCGGATAAATTATAATAACTAAATAAACTATTAGTAAAATCTTTAAAACTATTCTTATCTTTAGTTTCTTCTTCTACTCTTAGTGGATTAATAGAAGTTTTATTTTTAATATTATCAAAGTAATTATCATCAAATAACTTGTTCTTATTTTTTTCAGATGAAACAGTAGCAGCCATCTCTTTCTTTCTATCAGTTGCTAATTTACCAATAAATTCAACATTTTTCTCAACATCAATTCCTATATCACTAACCACATTATTAACCACTGATAAAAGTTCATATGCTCTACTATCAATATTTTTATCTAACATCGCAGTTACTTTCGCATATTTACTTTCTCTTAATTCACTAAAGTTATTGTCGTATAACTCCTTTAAAAATCCTACATTATTAAGAGCAGGTACAACCTCATCTATAACATTCACACTTTGCAATTCCAATTGTTCAGTAATATTAGCTAAATAATCAACATTAGAATTTTTACTAGAAACAATAAATTGTTCTTTATAAAAGGTAGTAACCTCTTCTACTATCAAAGAAGAATCATTGAAAACTTTTTTAACACGATATATTACTTCTTCATCATTAAGACTTAATTGCCTAATCATAGTATTAGTAACTTCTTTGTATTTATCTTCTACCAAAGTACTTTTATTATTATACTTATCATGATTATTTTCTACATACTTAATATTTTCTTTAGATGATGAAACAACTTCTTCACTATAATCATTATTATCTAAAACTTCCATATATTTGTTAGCAATTACAGTGTTAAGATCAAGCATATCATCTAAAATTTCATTAATTTCACCACGAAAACCTTTATCTAATGGTAAATATAATTCTTCTGCTATAATAGACTCTAAAATAGTTTCTCTACCCTTTATACCGTATTGAAACAATACATCATTAAGTTTATTAAATAGATTGAACATTTCAGCTTTTATAGCATCACTAGTCTCACCTTTACTATTTTCAGCATTATTGTTAACATCATGTTTAATTACACTATTATAATCATTTATCAAAGTTTCTAACATAACTCCACCTCTATTATGTCAATTATAACATAAAAAAAAGAGTAATAAAACTCTTTATTTAACAACTATATTAACTATTTTACCTTTAATAACTATTACTTTAATAATATCTTTACCCTCAGTATGAGCCTTAACATTAGACATATCAAGAGCTTTTTCTTTAATAGAATCTTCACTCTCATCAATACTAACTGCAATAGTCGCACGAACTTTACCATTAACTTGAACAGCAATTTCTACTTCGCTATCAATTGTCTTTGATTCATCAAACAAAGGCCACTCTTCACAAGCAATCGTACCATCATTACCCAACATACTATAAAATTCTTCTGTTATAAAAGGACAAATAGGATTTAATAACTTAGCAAACTCTAAAGCATAAGTCTTTGGAAAAAATTCTTCCTTATATACAGCATTAATAAATATCATCATTTGTGAAATAGCTGTATTAAAACTAAGCTTTTCATAATCTTCTGTAACTTTTTTCACAGTTTTGTGGAAAAGATTATCTAAAGAAGCAAGCTCTTTATCAACAACTTTCTCATCATATAAACGATATACTCTATCTAAGAAGCGACGAGCACCTTCTAAAGCTTGATCATTCCATGGCTTATCAGCTTCAATCGGACCCATAAACATTTCATATAAACGAAGAGTATCAGCTCCATATTTTTCCACAATATCTGTGGGATTAACTACATAATCAGGATATCTCTTACCCATTTTAATTCCATTAGCCCCAAGAATCATACCTTGATGAACTAACTTTTTAAATGGTTCAGAACAAGAAACTAATCCTTTATCATATAAATAGTTATTCCACATTCTTGAATATAACAAATGCCCTACAGCATGCTCTGGACCACCTATGTACAAATCTACTGGCATCCAGTGATCAATCAATTTTTTATCGGCAAATGCTTTGTTATTACGTGGATCTAAATAACGTAAAAAATACCAACTAGAACCTGCTGAACCAGGCATCGTAGAACACTCTCTCTTACCACCATCAACATTAACCCAAGAAGTAGCACTTTCTAAAGGACTTCTTCCACCCTTAGGAGCATAATCAGTAAGTTCTGGTAAAACAAGTGGTAAATCAGAATCTTCAAGTACACCAATAGTACCATCTTCATAATGTATTACAGGAATTGGTTCACCCCAATATCTTTGTCTTGCAAAAATCCATTCACGAAGACGATAATTGATTTGCTTTTTACCAATTTTCTTACTTTCTAACCACTCTATCATTTTACTAATCGCATCTTCTTTATTAAGATCATTTATAAAGTCAGAGTTAATATGAACTCCATCCCCTACATATGCTTCCACTGAAATATCCCCACCATCTATAACAGGAATTATACTTAAGTTGAATTTCTTAGCAAACTCATAATCTCTTTCATCATGAGCTGGTACTGCCATAATAGAACCAGTACCATAACTAGCAAGAACATAGTCTGCTATCCAAATAGGAATAAGTTCTTCATTAACAGGATTAACCGCATAAGCCCCAGTAAATACACCACTCTTATTTTTATTCAAATCAGTTCTTTCTAAATCTGACTTAGAAGCACATTCCCTCTTATAAGCACTAACTTCGCCCTTCTTATCATCTGTAGTAATTAAGTCAACTAATTCATGTTCAGGTGACAATACACAATAAGTAGCTCCAAACAAAGTATCAGCACGTGTTGTAAAAACAGTGAAATCATAATTACTTTTATCAACTTTAAAAGTAACATGAGCACCTATACTTTTACCTATCCAATTTCTTTGAATTTCTTTTGTTGACTCAGGCCAATCTAAATCATCTAAACCAGTAAGTAATTTCTCTGCATATTTAGGAATATCAATAACCCATTGCTTCATATTTTTACGAATTACTGGAAAACCACCACGCTCACTTTTACCATCAATAATTTCATCATTTGCTAAAACAGTTCCAAGTCCTTCACACCAATTAACAGGCATATCAACTAGTTTAGCATACCCATCTAAATATAATTGTTTAAATATCCATTGTGTCCACTTATAAAACTCAGGATCAGTTGTCGACGTTTCTAAATCCCAATCAAAACTAAAACCTAAATCAATTAACTGTTTCTTAAATGTTTTAATATTTTGCTCATTAAAGCTATCTGGATGATTTCCAGTATTAATAGCAAACTGCTCTGCTGGTAACCCAAACGCATCCCATCCCATTGGATGAAGCACATTAAAACCTTGCATTTTTTTCATTCTACAAACTATATCAGTAGCAGTATAACCTTCCGCATGTCCCGCATGTAACCCAACACCCGACGGATAAGGGAACATATCAAGAGCATAAAACTTAGGCTTACTAAAATCATATAAATCTGTTTTAAAAGTCTTATTTAAAGACCAATACTCATTCCATTTCTCTTCTATTTTCTTATGATCAAACATCTTACTTTCCTCCTTTTTTAAACTTATTACCAATCACATGATAAACTATTAATATCAATACAAAAAATAATATAAAACCAATAACAAACTGTAATATTAAGTTATCTAACATCAACACCAAACTAATAACCATAGATAGAAACAATGCATTAACTATACCAATCATATTCAAAAACTTCACATAGTTTATTTTATAAATATCTAATTTGTATCTTGTAACTATATACATAATATCAGAAGGCATTTTTTGTTCCTTTAATTTAACAATAAGCTTCTCATACTTCACTCTTTTTTTAGCACTTAAATCTTTATCCTTCAATAATTCTTGATATTCCTTAATACCAAAAACTCTATTATACTCTTTTCTTATCGCAAATACATGATATAACATATATGCAAAAAGTGCTGTAATTATAAATAATATTATTTCCATTTTACCTCCAAAAAAAAGTTTCTTAGAATTTAAGGACGAAATAATTCCGCGGTACCACCTTAATTCATAAGAAAC
>CAYJBD010000048.1:6052-6355 GCA_964368465.1 uncultured Muribaculaceae bacterium | reverse complement strand
GTATAAACTTAGAAGAAAACTAGGTATTGTATTCCAAGATTATAGATTATTACCTAAATCAAATGTTTATGAAAATGTAGCGTTTGCTTTACTATGTATTGGAGAACCAAAAGATAAAATCAGAACTAAAGTATTAAAAGCACTAGAATTAGTAGGTTTAAAAGGAAAGATACATAACTACCCAGATCAACTATCAGGTGGTGAACAACAAAGAGTAGCTATAGCAAGAGCCATTGTAAATGAACCAAAATTACTTATTTGTGATGAACCAACAGGAAATCTAGATCCTGAAATGAGTTTAGA
>CAYJBD010000048.1:0-6042 GCA_964368465.1 uncultured Muribaculaceae bacterium | reverse complement strand
TAGTAAAAATTATAGAAGGTATTAATCAAAATTTAGGAACTACCATTATAATGGCTACTCATGATAGAGAAATTGTTAATAAAATGAATAAACGTGTCTTGATTCTAAAAGAAGGAAGACTTGTAAAAGACTATGAGAAAGGAAGTTATGATCATGAAAGCTTTTAGAATATTAGATAACTGTATAAAAGATGCTTTTAAAAGTGTATTTAGAAACTTTAGTTTATCACTAGCAGCTATTTCTTGTATCGTAATTACATTAATAATAGTTAGTTGTTCTATCGTTTTATCAAGAAATGTCGAAAATTTTGCAACCATAGTAGAAGATGATGTTGAAATACATAACTATATAAGCAATGATATAGAAAACCTAGAATCAGTAAAAGAACAAATTGAATCAATTGATAATGTTGCTAGTGTTACTTTATCAGATAAAGAAGAACAAAAACAAAAAGCTATGGAAGATGACAAAACATTTGCAGAAATAATGCAAGAGTGGTCACCAGATGAAAATCCACTTCGTAATGTGTACGTTGTAAAAATAGCTGATGTGACATTATTAAGAGATACAGCACAAAAGCTAGAGTCAATTGAAGGAATAGATATAGTAGCATATGGTGACGATGCAGTTGAAACGATGCTATCGACATTCACTTCACTAGAAAAAGGATCATATGTAGTTGTAATAGCACTAGTATTAGTAACTATTTTCTTAATTGTTAATACGATTAAATTAACTATCTTTTCTAGAAAAAGAGAAATTTCAATCATGCGTTTAGTAGGAGCCAGTAATTTAACTATTAAAATACCATTTGTTATTGAAGGGATATTATTAGGAATAATTGGATCTATCATTCCGATCGCAATAGTAGTATTCGGATATCCTTATTTATATCAAGAAACAGGAGGAATTTTATATTCATCACTGATTCGATTAGTAGAACCTAATCCATTTATTTATACCACATCATTAATAATCTTAATTATAGGTATGGCAGTAGGAATGCTAGGTAGTTCAAGTGCTGTTCGCAGATATTTAAAGGTGTAATATGAAAAAAATATTAAATATAATAATGATTTTTATATTCACTATTGGAATTGTTATCCCAACAAATGTAAAAGCAGCAGGAGAAACACTACAAGATTACATTAATATAATGGAAGAGTATGAAAGACAATATAATGAAGCTCAAAACAAAGTTAATTTAACTCAAGAACAGATAAACCAAATCAATGCTGAAATAGTATCGATTAATAATCAAATAACTCAAATAAAAAACGAAATCACTAAACTACATCAAGAAATAGTAGAAGCCAATTTAGAAATAAAAGAAAAATCACTAGAGTCAGAAGAGTTGTTCAAATATTTCCAAGTAGCTAATAGTGAAGATGTTCATGTTGAATATATTTTTGGAGCTGACGATATAAACGATATGATTTATCGTATGCACATAGTTGAACAATTAACAGAGTATAATGATAGTATCGTTAAAGAATTAGAAGCGTTAATTGAAGCTAATAACCAAAGAGAAATAGAACTAGATGCTAAGTCAGGAGAATTAAATGACCAAAACGTTGCCCTAGCAGCTAAAAGATCAGAACTAGAAGGGGAAAAACTAAGTGCAGCAGAAGGTGCAGTAAGTTCTAAAAAACAATTAGAAAACCAACAAGGAATAGTTGAAGCCTATGAAACTATGGGGTGTAAGCCGTCAGATGTAATTGGCGTAGATTGTGCTACAGGATCAAGAGCAGTAGGTTGGTACTACCCAACAACAACAGGAAGATTAACATCACCACTAGGATACAGATGGGGTACATTCCACCAAGGAACAGACATGGGAAGTAACTATGGTACTGCAGAAAGAATATATCCAGTCGCAAACGGTATAATCGCATCAATTTACTATGACACTTACGGAGCACTTTGTGTAGTTATCTACCACCAAGATGCCACTGGGAAATGGTATTCATCATTATATGCTCATTTAAGCAGTTTTGCTCCAGGTTTATATAAAGGAAAAGAAGTAACTCCAAACGATTTTATCGGATATATGGGTAACACAGGATATTCCTTTGGAGTCCATTTACACTTAGAAATAATAGATTGTCGTATATTTGATCCAACAGATCAAAATTGTCGTAGTTGGGACTCTTATGCATATTATATAAAGTCAAAATATGATAATTATGGTTATGATGGAGTAAAAGATAAGTTATCATTACCATCAGTTTGGTATTCAAGATAAGAGTTTAATAACTCTTTTTTCTTATATATGATATAATATATCTAGGGTGATAAAATGAAAAAAACAATGTTAATGATATTAGATGGATTTGGAATAAGTGAAGAGACTAGAGGTAATGCTATTAAACAAGCAAAAACACCTAATTTAAATAACCTATTTCAAACATATTCAAGTGCTAGAATAAAGACAAGTGGAATGGATGTTGGACTTCCAGATAAACAAATGGGTAATAGTGAAGTTGGCCACATTAATATAGGAGCTGGTAGAGTCATATATCAAGAATCAGCAATGATAAGTAAAAAGATAGAGACAAATGAGTTTTATTCTAACCAGGAATTACAAAATCTGATTGACTACTGTCAAAAAAATGATAAAACACTACATATTATGGGACTTATGTCGGATGGTGGTGTCCATTCATTGTTAACTCATTTATATGCATTAATCAATTTGTGTGAACAACAATCATTCACTAAAGTATGCATTCATGCCTTTTTAGATGGTAGAGATACAGCAAGAGATTCAGGAATAAAATATATAAATGAAGTAGAAGAGTTCATTACTAAAAAAGGAATAGGTAAAATAGCTAGCATAAGTGGTAGATACTATGCAATGGATAGAGATAATCGCTATGAAAGAGTAGAAAAAGCCTACACGATGTTAACAACACCAAATAAAGTTTTATCAACAGCACATGAAGAATTAGAAAAATCTTATCAAAAAGAAATATATGATGAATTTGTTGAACCTATAATGTTCAAAGAAGATAGTTATGTCAAAGATAAAGACGGAATAATATTCTTTAATTTCAGACACGATCGTGCCAGAGAAATAACAAGAGCATTTGTAGATGATGAGTTTAGTGGCTTTCAAAGAGAAAAAATAAATACATACTATGTATGCATGACAAATTATGATAAGACAATCAAAAATGTGAAAATAGCTTTCCCGCCAGAAAATAAAATAGTTAATGGATATGGAGAATATATTAGTAAACAAGGATTATCTCAATTAAGAATAGCCGAGACAGAAAAATATGCCCATGTAACATTCTTTTTCAATGGTGGAGAAGAACAACAATATGAAAAAGAAGATCGTATATTAATACCATCTCCCAAAGTTGCAACCTATGATCTACAACCATCTATGAGTGCTTATGAAGTAACTGAAAAACTAATAGAATCAATGGGCAAATACGATACAACAATCATTAACTATGCAAATTGTGATATGGTAGGGCATACTGGTGTAATGAGTGCTGCTATAAAAGCAGTAGAAGTAATAGATGAATGTATAGGAAAAGTAGTAGAAAAAGCCAAACAAGAAAATATTACTATTTTAATAACAGCTGATCACGGTAATATAGAACAAATGCTATATCCAGATAGTGAAGAGCCATTTACTGCCCATACAACTAATGAAGTGCCAATAATATTAGTCACAGAGGACGAAAATATTCAAATTAGTAACGGAGTATTAGCAGACCTAGCTCCAACGTTATTAGATATAATGAATATTGATAAACCAAATGAAATGACAGGTAATTCCCTATTAATAAAAAAATAGTCTAAAATGACTATTTTTTTGTTTTATTATATAAATTATAAAAGAAAGGGTTAACAATAAGTTCAAATTGCCCAACATATTCAATTGCCAATGCATTATATCCAAGTTTCATTTCATTAAGACCTGAAAAATCATTATTATTGGAAAAATCCCCGGTAATAGCATTTAAGTTAAAATACTTATACCCAAGTTTACTAAACTCTTCAATAATATGCCATTTTAATAGATAATTAGGATTTAAATGTTTATAGTTATCATCAAAACCTTCAATCAATAAATAAATAGCATTATCAAACTTAATAGTAATAACACCAGCTATCAAAATTCCTTCAGGATGCTCTTTCAATAATTTAGTAGCAAGTACTAAACTATACTTGTAACTATTTAATATTTTATCTGACTCCATCTTCTTATTTAAATGCTTTTCAGTAGATTCACCTTTATTAACAGCATTATGCATTCTCTCAGCGAGTAAATAATTTTCTTGTAAAGCCTCATCATAAAGCTTCTTAGTATTAACTACAAATTGCTCAGAGTCAAGTAATGCATAATAAACATCTACATTGTTTTTGAAGGTTGTAATTAAAGAATTATAATAATCAAATGACCTAGAATGTTTGTTCTTGATAAAATCATACAATTTATCTATAGAATTCTTATCATCTCTAACGATTGAAATACCACTTTTTATTGCTTTTTGTATTTTATTTCTAGTATTCTTCTCTAATTTTTGATAAATTTCATCTTTATCTTCTAGTAAAGTAATAGCTTCCCATCGTGATTTATCATTTTCAAATAATAGATTATAACCACTATGAGTAAAACCATTTTTATGAAGATTTTCTAATACCATTTGACCTTCTCTATTAGGTTTAACTACAACGCCCTTATTATCTCTAATATTAAGTGGAATATAAGGATCTATTTTAATATACATAAACCCTTGCTTACCTAACAGTTTTTTTAATTTTTCAATAAATATAATAGTTTGTTCTACATCAGTAAAATCAAATAAAGGACCCCTAGGCATATAAGCATATTTTTGACCCATAAATACTTCTTCGTAAAGAACTAAAGAAGCACCAACCAAGTTACTGTTATCATCCATTATCCCTATGTATTGAACTTTTTTACCATCTTTAATATTAAGATTACCATAATCAGAAGTTTGATAATAACTGCGATAACGATGGTTTTTTGCAAAAGTATCAAATTTTTTCTCATCCAAAGTAATAATACGCATATAAGCCCTCCCTTTTTTATAAGAAGATTATAACATTTTTTTGTAAACATTTCAATTTTTTTAAAAAAATAGTAATATTATATTGTATAATAAATATGGAGGGTATGTATGAAAATAAAAAATATAATTGGTCGTGAAATATTAGACTCTAGAGGAAATCCTACAGTAGAAGTAGATGTAGTTTTAGAAAACGGTATTTTAGGAAGAGCAGCAGTGCCATCAGGTGCTTCAACAGGAGAAAGAGAAGCTAATGAATTAAGAGATAAAGAAGAAAGATATTTAGGTAGAGGTGTATTAAAAGCAGTAAGCAATGTTAATGGGCCCCTAAGAGAAGTAATTATTGGCATGGAAGTAGAAAATCAAAAAGAAATAGATTATAAAATGATTGAACTAGATGGTACTAAAACAAAAAGTAATATGGGAGCAAATGCTATATTAGGTATATCTATGGCTTGCTTAAAAGCAGCTGCGATAAACAATCAAAAAGATTTATATGAATATGTTGGAAATGGACGAGTACAACCAATACCAATGATGAACATTATTAATGGTGGAGCTCATGCCGATAATAAGTTAGACTTTCAAGAATATATGATAATACCTCAAGCTAATTCTATTAAAGAAAGAGTTAGAATAGGAGCGGAGATATTCCACAATCTAAAAGAAGTATTAAAAGGTAAAGGTTTAGTAACATCAGTAGGTGATGAAGGTGGTTTTGCCCCTGATTTACAAAGTAATCAAGAAGGTTTCGACTTAATTATGGAAGCCATTACAAAAGCAGGATATACACCTGGAATTGATGTAAAACTAGGAATAGACGTAGCAGCCAGTGAGTTTTATGAAAACGGAGTATACAATTTACAAGGAGAAAATAGAACTCTAACAACAGATGAATTAATAGAATATTATATCGATTTAGTAAATAAATACCCGATCATATCAATAGAAGATCCAGTAGATGAAAATGACTTTGAAGGATTTGCTAAAT
>CAYJBD010000047.1:0-6362 GCA_964368465.1 uncultured Muribaculaceae bacterium | reverse complement strand
TTTACTAAACAATTAGGTGGAGCTAATAAATCAATGGATTTTGGTAAGAGTAAAGCTAAATTAAGTGGAGATAAAAATAAAGTTACTTTTGCTGATGTTGCTGGTCTTAAGGAAGAAAAAGAAGAAGTTAAAGAGCTTATTGATTTCTTAAAGAGTCCTAAGAAGTTCCAAAGATTAGGGGCTAGAATACCTAAGGGTGTATTATTAGTTGGTCCACCTGGTACTGGTAAAACTTTACTTGCTCGCTCTGTTTCTGGTGAAGCTAATGTTCCATTCTACTATATAAGTGGTTCTGATTTTGTGGAATTGTTTGTAGGTGTTGGAGCTAGTAGAGTTAGAGATATGTTTAAGGAAGCAAAAAGAAATGCGCCTTGTTTGATTTTTATTGATGAAATAGATGCAGTAGGACGTCAAAGAGGTAGTGGTATTGGTGGTGGTCACGATGAACGTGAACAAACATTAAACCAATTACTTACAGAAATGGATGGTTTTGGTGCTAATGAAGGTATTATTATTATCGCGGCTACTAATAGACCGGATGTTTTAGATCCTGCGTTATTAAGACCAGGAAGATTTGATAGACAAGTTACAGTTAATTTACCAGATATTAAAGGACGTGAAGAAATACTTGCTGTTCACGCTCGTAATAAAAAATTGAAACCTAGTGTTACTTTGGAAAATTTAGCAAGACGTACTCCTGGGTTTTCTGGAGCAGATCTTGAAAATTTATTAAATGAAGCAGCTTTACTTGCGGTTAGAAGAAATAAAGAAGCTATTTCTATGAGTGAAGTTGATGAAGCAACAGATAGAGTTTTAATGGGTCCAGCTAAAACGTCTCGTAAATATAGTGAAAATGATCGTAGATTGGTAGCTTATCATGAAGCGGGACATACTGTTTTAGGACTTAAATTATCTCATGCTCATGATGTTCAAAAAGTTACAATTATACCACGTGGAAATGCAGGTGGATATAATATGATGGTTCCTAGTGAAGAAAAAATAAATGCTACTAAAACAGATTTAGTTGAAGAAATTACTGGATTACTAGGTGGTAGAGTAGCTGAGGAAATCGAATTTAAAGAGGTTACTACAGGTGCTCACAATGACTTTAGTAAAGCTACTAGAATAGCACGTGCTATGGTTACTGAATATGGAATGAGTGATTTGGGGCCTGTTCAGTTAGAACATCAAGATGGTAGTGTTTTCTTAGGTAGAGACTATACTAAAACTCGTCACTTTTCTAATGAAGTTGCTCATGAAATTGATTTAGAAGTACGTAAGATAATTGATGAGTGTTATAAAAATGCTACTAAAATTATTAAAGAAAATAAAGAGTTGTTAGATTTGATTTCTAATACATTATTAGAATATGAAACTCTTACTAAAGAGCAAATAGACTATTTAGTTGAACATGGTAAAATGATGGATGAAGATGAAGATATGAATCTTGAGTCAATGTCTGTTACTAAGTTACGTGAACTTGCTAAAGAGAAAGATATTAAAAATTATTCTAAATTATCTAAGTCTGAATTGCTAAAAGAATTAGAAAAGTAATTGCTTTTCTTTTTTTTTTGTGGTATAAGATAAGGAATAAATGGAGGCATTATGGAAAATAGTAAAAAAACTAAACAAGACGTTGATTTCTTTTATATAAAAGAGAAAAATAAGGAGTTTTATATAGCTGGCAAAGAAAGTTATTTTCTTAAAAGATATAAACCTGAGCATCACTTATGTAGAGTTTGTGCTATGGATACTTTTATGAAATGTGAAAAAGTACTTGATGGTGTAGCGTCATCTTCAGGAAAGTGCTTTGACTATGACTATGATTTTATTAATTCAATGAGTCATCATATTGAATTAATAGAGAAGAAACATATCAGAAAAAGTGATGTTGGTAGAATAGTTGAAGATTTAGATAGTAGGATGTCTGATCAAGAAAAGAAACTTGGTATATATAATCTTCTAGCGGTGCAAGATTATATAGCTGATAATTTATCTTCAGAACATGTTGTTTTAGTTAAAGCTAGTAAGTTATTTGATCTAATTGTTAGTGATTATCAAACAGATGAATTTTATCCTTATATCCCTAAAACTAGTTTTTTAAGTACATTTAAAGATTATAATGAAAGTTATTCTTTTGATTCTAAAAAACTTGTTGTATTAGGTTGTGATAATTTTGTTAGTGAAACAAGAGTTGACGGTAAGGATTTAGTTAAAAGAAATATTAAATTATAGATTATAGGAAGAATAAAATGTGGTATATAGATAATATATGTATAAAAAACAAAATAGTTTTGGCACCAATGGCTGGTGTTGGAAACAACTCATTTCGTAAAATTATCAAGGAAATGGGGTGTGGTTTAATATATGCAGAAATGGTTAGTGATAAGGCAATAGTTTATCAAAATAAAAAAACTATTGATATGTTATATATGGAAGATGTAGAAAGGCCTTTGGTTCAACAAATATTTGGTAGTGATGTAGAGTCTTTTGTGGAAGCAGCTAAGTATGTTGAAGAATTTATGAAACCGGACATAATCGATATTAACATGGGGTGTCCTGTTCCTAAAGTAGCTCAAAGAGCTCAAGCAGGGTCAGCGTTATTAAAAAATCCTGATAAAATTAGAGAAATTGTAAGTGCTGTTGTTAATGCTGTTTCTATTCCAGTAACTGTTAAAATTAGAAGTGGGTGGGATGATAATAGTATTAATGCTCCAGAAGTAGCTAAAATATGTGAATTAGCTGGTGCTAAAGCGATTTGTGTTCATGCAAGGACAAGAGCACAGGGATATAGTGGAAAAGCGAATTGGGATATTATTAAAATTGTTAAAGATAGTGTTTCTATACCTGTCATTGGTAACGGGGATGTTAAAAGTCCTGAACTTGCTAAAAAGATGTTAGAAGAAACAGGGTGTGATGCTGTTATGATAGGTAGGGCTTCACTTGGTAATCCGTGGTTGATTAGGCAATGTGTAGAGTATTTAGAAAATGGTAAATACAGTAGTGATGTTACTTTTTTAGAAAGAGCTACTATGACTTTAAAGCATTTATTTTATTTAAAAGAAATAAAAGATGAAAAGGTAGCGGTATTAGAAATTAGAAGTCATTTAGCATGGTATTTAAAAGGGATGCCTAAGATAGCAGAATTAAAAAATAAAGTCTATCAAACTAATGATATTAATGATATAATTGATATGTTAGAAAATTATATTATATTTATAGAAAAAGGGGAATAGAATGAAAGCGTATTTTTTTCAAAGAGTTTTTGCTTATGCAATCGATATTATAATAGTATCTGTTATTTTGTTTTTATTCACTGTAATAGTACCTGTTAGTGATAATTATGAGAAGTTAACAGAGGAACAGATTTTACTTGCTGAACAGTATCTTAATAAAGAAGTAGAAGCCGAAGTATATATAGAGAGAAGTACAGATATTAATTATGATTTAGCAAAAGAGAATTTTTTGGTAGATTTGGTTAGAATAGTTATAGTAGTATCATACTTTGTGATATTCCAATTTTATAGAAAAGGACAAACACTAGGTAAGATGTTATTGAAAATAAAAATAATTAGGGAAGATGGTAAGGATGTACAGGTAAATGATTTAATTATTAGGTCAGTTATCTTATACGAAGTTCTTGCTAATATGTTGGTTTTATCAACATTATTGTTTTTGTCAGCTAAAACATTCTTTTATGTTATGAGTGCTGTTTATTTTGTACAAATAGTAGTTATAATTGTTACATTAGGAATGGTTTGTTTTAGGAAAGATGGTCGTGGATTACATGATTTTGCTGGTAAGACAAAAGTTGTATTATTAAATAAGGAGGAGTTAGTTGTATGCGAGAATTAACAGAACAAGAAGTTGTTAGAAGAAATAAAATAAATGAAATAGAAAATGTGTGTAATCCATATCCAGAAAGATTTGAGATTACTCACGAATTGGTTGATGCTAAAGAATTGGCAGATGAAACTAATGGAGTTAGAGTAGCTGGACGTATTGTTTTAATGCGTAAAATGGGTAAGATGAGTTTTCTTACTATTAGAGATATTAGGGGATCTTTACAATTATCTATTAAATTAGATTTAGTTGGTGAAGAAAAGTATAACTTCTTTAAGGATTCTTTTGATATTGGTGACTTTATTGGAGCAGAAGGTGAAATATTTACTACTCATACAGGTGAGAAAACTTTACGTGCAGAATCGTTTGAGTTTTTGGGTAAGGCTTTAAAGCCATTACCAGAGAAGTTTCATGGTCTTACTGATGTAGAAGCATGTTATAGACATAGATATGTTGATTTAATTATGAATCAAGAAACAAGAGATAGATTTTTACTTAAATATGAGTTTATTAAGCAAATTAGAAGATATTTAGAAGATGATAAATATATTGAAATAGAAACACCTGTTTTAAGTAATAAAGCAAGTGGAGCTCTTGCTAAACCATTTACTGCTCATCATAATGCATTAGATATAGATGTTTATTTAAGAATAGCGCCTGAAACATATTTAAAAAGAGCTGTTGTAGGTGGATTTAATAAAGTATTTGAATTTGCCAGATGTTTTAGAAATGAAGGTATGGATGCTACTCACTTGCAAGATTTTACGATGTTAGAAGCATATTGTGCTTATTATAATTATAAAGATAATATGAATTTAATTGAAAATATGTTGAAAACAGTTATACAAAATGTATATGGTAAAATGATTGTTAAAATAGGGGATAAAGAAATTGATTTTTCTAAAAAATGGGAAGCAATATCTTTTAGAGATCTTATTTTGAAATATGTTAATATTGATATTGATGTACATAATACAAAAGAAGCTTTATTAGAAGTGATTGCTATTAATAATATTGATTTAGATAGTGAAGAGGATATCAATATTTTGGGATTTGGTAAATTAGTTGATTTATTATATAAAAAGGTAGCTAGACCATTTATGATTGAACCAGTCTTTTTGGTAGATCATCCTATTGAATTATCACCACTTGCTAGAGCTAATGATAATGATAAGTCGAAGACAGATCGTTTCCAATTAGTTATAAATGGTGCAGAAATAGTAAATGGATATTCAGAGTTAGTAGATCCAGTTGAACAAGAAAAAAGACTTGAAGAACAAGCTAGATTTAATGCGATGGGTGATAGTGAAGCTATGGTAATGGATCATGATTATATAGATGCTATGGAATATGGTATGCCACCGATTTCAGGTTGGGGTATGGGAATTGATCGTGTTATTCAAATACTAACTGAAACACCTAATATTAAAGATAATGTTTTGTTTCCTTTAATGAGACCGATGGTAAATCAAGAAGAGATAATTTAACTTGCATAATATGCAAGTTTTTTTATAAAAAACTAGTGTAATATTGTAAATTGGTGTATAATTATTATGGGAGGTAAAGATGAAAAAAAATAATTTGTTTAAAATTAGTTTGATCACTATAGGTGTTCTGTTGTTGCTTACTTGGATTTTACCAGTAGCAGCATATAGTGGAACTTATATGGAACAAGGTAAGGTTGAACTAGGGATTCTTGATTTATTATCATATCCAGGAGTAGTATTCCAATATTTTGGTGGTATTTTATTATTCTTGCTAGCAGTAGGAATATTTTATGGAGTATTATACAAGACACCAGTTTATCGTACATTACTTGATACTATTGTTAAAGCATTTAAAAAGAAAGAAACAATTTTCATTATAAGTGTTATTTCAATATTAGCAGTAATTACTTCAGTATTTGGATTATCAACTAGTTTATTAGCATTCTTTCCATTGCTTATTTCATTAATTATATTAATGGGATACAATAAGATTGTTGCTATTAGTACAACTGTTGCTGGTGTAGTTGCTGGGTTAATTGGTACAACATTTGGTGTTACTACTGTTGATATGTTGAATCAAGTTTTATCTAGTACAGGTGAAACAGTTGATATTTGGACAGAGTTTCTAACAAAAGTAATACTATTAGTTATTGCAGTTGCTTTAGTTGCTTATAATACAACTAGTTATGCTAAGAAAATCAAAAAAGTTGATAAAGACGAAGTTGATTTCTTAGTACCAGAAGAAGTTAAAGTAGATAAGAATGATAAAAAGAAATATTCTATAATACCATTATTGATATTTATAGATGTTGTTTTATTAATCACATTGCTTGGATTCTTCCCTTGGGAAAGTGTATTTGAAGTAACATTGTTTACTGATATGTTAGTGGCTATCCAAGAATTTACTATTGCTGATTATGAAATATTTAGTAAGTTATTAGGTACTTCAGTAGTTCCATTTGGATATTGGTCATATACTCAATTAACTTATTTATTAATTGTTGCAGCTTTAGTTATTGCTTTAGTTTACAA
>CAYJBD010000046.1:3948-6440 GCA_964368465.1 uncultured Muribaculaceae bacterium | reverse complement strand
TTCTCATCGATTTATGTATAAATGTTATCACAATATTTTTATCTTGTCAAATTTAGTATATATTGTTTTGTTGATTTTATTCTAGTTTGTTTGTTAGATGAATGTATTTTATCACTTTTCTTTAGTTAAGGTGTTTCGATTGCTAATGAAGCACGTGAAGAATAATTCGAGCTACTTTCACCTGACGATGAACTAAAATAAAATATACCAGCAGATGCTTCACTGTATGCAGCACCACCTCTATGCATAAAAACATTACCAAAATACAGTCCATAATCTTCATTCCAATTACTAATTTTGTTAGATACAATGTTTGGATTCAATTCTTTAATTGCATCTCCAATTAAACTTTTATTATAATTGTTTCCAGAAGTATCATAGATATAACTATCATAATACTTTACCTCAGGCATTGTAACAAACCCTGAACTACCTACATTAAAGTTCCCATTTTGATCATAAATTCCAGACATCATATATTCCCCACGTCCGCCAGCCATATCATAAATACCATAAATATTGTTAGTTGTACTTGCTTCTTGTCCAATCGTAGTATTCCATTTGCTTGTATCTGGGCATACTGTAGACATTTTTAAATCTGATACAGCGTTGTTTTCAATTATTGGACCGCATCCAGTGGATATATCATTACCTATAACAGAGTATGCATTATTCGCAACCTTCGATGTACAAGTTCCATCATTATTACATACTCCATATTTGGATTGAGATAAGTATGCTACTAATCCCCATTCAGTATTTTTCATCATATGAATATCACCATTTGTTATTGTTATGTCGTTTATTTTGTCATACATTGTACTTACATTTGTGTTATGAACTGAGTTTAAATTAGGTTTGATTACATAAGATACATTACTTGTTGTTTCATCTTCTCCTGTTTTAAATCCCATTTCAAACTTTCCTACCCATAGTCCTTCTAACTCATCTGTTCCGAATGTAAAGGCTGGATGTGCTGGTACGGTTTGCGATACAAACGTTACATCAATTGCTTCACTTGCTTGTACTATACTTGCTGGATCATATGAATATCTTGGTATCCATACAAACATTTGCTCAATATCACTCATTAATATTTCTGTTCCTGCAGATGCAGTTATATAAGTTGACTTAGTAGCTTCACTTACTTCTACTGCATTGGCCCACATTTTATCATCATAGTTATACCATTATTTATTGAAACAAAAAAGAACTTTATTCAAGTTCTAGTATTTCTATTTCTTCTACAACTGCTAATTGTTGTTCTATTACAGCTTTTAATTTTCTTTTAAAGATACGCATATTTCTTTCTAACATATCGGCATTAGCTTCTATTTTATCAGCACGTAACAGTGCTTCATTTACAATTCTTGAAGCATTACTTTTAGCGTCAGATACAACTAGTGCAGCTTCTTCTTTGGCAAGTCTTTTAATATTATCAGATGTGTTTTCAGCTTGGATAATAGATCTTTTAAGAGCGTCTTCCATATTCTTATAAATATCTATTTCTTTTTTCAGAGTACTAATCTCTTTTTTTTGTTCTTGGTATTTTCTAATAATACCCTCTGTTTGATCTATAACATCTTGAACAAATTTATTGACTTCACTCCTACTATATCCTTGCTGTTCATAATTAAATCTTTCCATAACTCACCTCAAGATAAGGATTTATCTTACCAATTAAATTCTTCTTCTTCTTTGTCTTTAGTCTTTTTAGAACTCTTTTCTGGAATATTATCATCAGTAATCTTACCTTCAACATCGATGTTGTTAGGAGTACATAAAAATATTCCTCCACCTAACTTTTGTAAGTCTCCACCTATCGCATATAAAGTTCCTGATAAAAAGTCAACGATTCTTTTAGCTTGATCAGGAGTTACTCTTTTAAGATTAACTACCACTGTATTTCTTTGTTTTAAATAGTCAGCTATTTGTTGTGATTCTGAATAAGCACGTGGTTCTAAAAGCATCATCTTATTTGATCCTGAAGCACCCATTTGTTCAATACCAGCATAATATTGGTTTTCTCCTGTTGTACTATTTACTACTAATTCTTCATCCTCTTCATTACCACCAAAAAAATTTTTAATTTTATCTAATGCCATAATATCCTCCAATTTTGTACTCTACTATACATATTGTATCATATTTTTTAGAAAAGTCCAATATTTTTTTTAGACAACTAAAAACAAAAAAAGACGATAATTCGTCTTAAAACCATATTTGATCTATTTTAATATTTTCAGAGTTTGGTTGTGGGTTTGGTAATTCAAATTGTAATCCTGTTGGAACTGAGAAAGCATTACCAAATGCTATACAACAACCTGGTTGTAATATTTTAAACTGTGCTATTACTTGAGATGATGCATTAGGTATCATTTTTTCTAAATAACCTAAGTCAGTCGGATGAATAGTTTTTAATATCAAAAAGTTTGAGCATTGTGATACTACAGTACTTGATAGTTCAGATGGTCTTTGTGTTATAAGACCAA
>CAYJBD010000046.1:0-3938 GCA_964368465.1 uncultured Muribaculaceae bacterium | reverse complement strand
TTTTGTACATATCTATGAGCTTCTTCAATTAGGATGTGATATGCTACTGCTCCTCTTTGTTGTTGTCTAGTAGATGATAAGAAAAATAATTTAGAAACTATTTTAGTAATAGATTTAGCTAAACGATCATCCATATTACTTAAATTAATATTTACTATTTGGGCTTTTTGTCCTAGATTTGTTGTAAATAAAGCTTTTAAATAATCATCCATCGAAATCATATTAGGGTAATTAAAAAATTCTTTATCTGATGAGTTTGCTAAAGTATGAAGTCTTACACTTAATACATTAGCATAGTCAAATACTTTATCACTTTTTAAAACACCTTCACTAATAAGAGCAAATTCCATAGCAAGGTCTAAGTCATCAAGAGTATACTTGATAGATCCATCTGGATTTTTTAATTCTAAATCATCTTTTATAAATGTCTTAATGAACTCTACTACTAATTCCATTTCTTGTATTTTACCTGTTTTATCAATAAATAAACATTGTCTTAATGTTCTTGTATATCCTGGTTGGACTATTTGTGATTCAAGATTTAACTCAGTTGTATTAAACTTAGTTAAAACTGCTATTACTTGGTCATGAATCTTAACAGGGTCTTTTCCACTTAATAAGATATCTAATATAGCTCTTGCGATTATATCGTTTTTGTGAGTAACGTTATTAGTATTTTCTTTCATAATAATCGGTACTAATTTTAATGTTTTTTCTAAGATAGGTATTTGTGAAGGGTTATTAACTCCAAGAAGTATTGCTAAGTCATCCACATCTAATAACCATACTGGTATTTTTAAAAGTTCTCCATTAGCATTGTCATTACTACTAGTTAAAACTTTATAATTTAGTGCTGGGGATACTTGATTTATATTAGAAAAAGCTCTTGTGTACTCACCATAAGCATCAAAGATTAAGACATTTGCTTTTGACGGTACAAACTGAGGATTAGAAAACATATTTTGAATTATTCTTGCTACAGCACAACTTTTACCACTTCCTGTACTGCCAAAGATAGAAAAATGTCCTGCTAGTAATTTATTTGAATCTACATTAATAGGATAATTTTGGTAAACACTTGATAAACCTAATCTAAAATGATGATTGTCTTTTATTTGTTGTTCACCAAAAACAAGCATTAAATCAGGCATAGAAATTATTTTAACTGTAGATTTATACCCGGGCTTTTTTAATGATCCAGGATAAAATTTACTTTCTTTTATTTCACCTACTATTATAACTAATATTTCTTGAGGGCTAATCTCTACTATTTCACCTACTATTTTTTTGGGTCCATCTTCAAAAACAACATGAATGTTCATTAGATTAGATTGATTTGTAATATCTATTTGTAGAGATACTGTTACATATTCATCTTTTATTTTATTAATTGTCCCTAACATATATTCACCTTCTTATTCTAATAATTATTATAACATATCTATTTTTCTATTTCTATAGTTTTTATACAAAGAAAAAAGAGCTTTTACACTCTTAGTCTTCTTTTCTAATTTAATTTTGTAATATCTTTAAAATAGTAACTATCTGTTTCTTCTTCTTTTTCAAATACATATTCGAATTTAGTTAATTGATCGTAATGATTATCTAAATTAAACCAACCAGATTCATTACCCACTTTTTCAAAATCAAGATTGGAACAATTTTTATCATAAGTAGTACCAGTTTCATCTAAGCTACATACACCTACTGCTACTCTTACTTTTAGCATATTATCTTCTTTAGTTACTTCGTATACTTTTCTTTGTTGGATTGGAAAACCTGCTCCACCTAATCCACCAGTTGGAACATAAGTAAATGTTTCAGAGTTTTCATCATATGGATACTTTCTAGTAGCGTCATAATCAATATCACTAGGTTCATAAGAGTTAGCAACTTCAATTCCAAACAATTCTCTTAAAGTTTCTTTATACTCTTCTAATGTTATAGTTTCTTTAAAACTTAAATTCATAAGTACTATCATATCAATAATATCCTTATTAACACCAATTTCAGTATAAATATCACTAGTAACTGTATTTACAGAACTTGCTTCTAAATATGAACTGAATTCATATTTTTGAACTAATTGTTCAAGTTCTCCAATATTGATTGTTGTTGACTTATTTTCGTCGTTAGAATCATCTAATGTATCTTCTATTTTTTCTTCTGTCTTTAACCAAGTTTCCCCTAGGTACCACCCACCTACTCCTGCTAGTAGCACTAATAAGATCATTATTATTGGTAGTACTGCTGAACTACCTTTTTTAGGTTTGTTTTCTTGTATATTATTTTCCATATTTCTCCTCTTTTCCCTTATTATTTTACTATTCATTTATATATTTTCAACATTATATCTATTTTATTCCCCTTTATTTTACATTTTTGTGTAAATAAAAAAACTAGATTTAACTAGTTTTTAATCTTAATTTTAATCTCTTTATCAATTTCTAAACTTCTAAAAGTTACTCCACATTCGTTAAATAATCTTTTAGAAACAATGACTTCATCTGTTTGAGCATATTTATCTGATAAGTAAATTACTTCTTTGATTCCTGTTTGAATTATTTCTTTAGCGCATTCATTACAAGGGAATAAATCAACATAAATCTTTGATCCTTCTAAGTCTTTTCTACTACCGCGATAATTTAAGATAGCATTTCTTTCAGCGTGGACTACATATAAGTATTTAGTATCTTTAGGATCCCCTGTTCTATCCCATGGAAAATTGTCATCTTGATATCCATTAGGTGCACCGTTATAACCAATTGATAAAATACGATTATCATCTGATACAATGCATGCTCCTACTTGAGTGGAAGGGTCTTTACTACGCATTGCTGATAGCATAGCAACTCCCATAAAGTATTCGTCCCATGATAAATAATCTTTTCTTGCTTTTGTCATATTACCTCCATTTATAAATCTAATATAACATACAAAAAAGAAAAAAAACAACATATTGTTGTTTTTTGATTACTTTATTTTGATTTGTTGTTTTTCCGACTGATTACTATTTAATGTTTCTAAATATTTGTTTTTCATGATTTCCATTCCTTTATCTGCAAGTTGTTTTAATTCAAGTGATGTACTGTTCCATGAATAAACATTAAATCTTTGATTAGAGAACGCTACTGGTTCTTCTTCAATGAATTCGTGTACTGTCATTTTATCATCTTCATCAAAAAGTATTCTATTAACTTCGTAGTCTTTATTCGGAATACCTATAACAGCATAATTCTCTTTTTTGCATCTACCCACTCTAAAAGTTTTACCTGATGTAGCATTTAATTCTTCTACTTCTTTCAATGAATAGCTTCCCTTTATTTTATCAGTTAAATATAAATCACCTGCTACTAAGTTATGATTTATATTTTTTCTGTTTTTATAAATCTTAGAACATACTTCCTGTAATTTTTCATTTTCATTTAGCTTCGTATCTAATAAACTTATTCCAAATTCTAACTGTGTTGGTTCTTCAATACTTTTGATTTGAAGTTCCACTTGGTAAAATATATTTTCAAATCTTATTCTTTTATATTTTTCGTCTAACGGTTCTTTACTAAGAAGCGCACGATAATGTTGATCTAATTTAGTTAATTTATAAGACATGCCTGTTTCTTCACAAATTTGTTTTATTTCATCTACAGTGTAGTCATTTGGTAATTCATTATGTTCTACTGTTATTATGCTTTTTTCTTTTTCTAATTCTTGTGCTTTTTGTTGTTCAATATGTATTTGTTTCATTAGCTCTACAATATATTTATGTCTATCTGATGAATTAGGTAGAGTTTTAAGATCATTTAGTTGTTCTTCTGTCAGTATTTTCACTTTATCTTCTTCTTTTAATTGTTTTATAATTTTTTGATTTTCCAATGTTTCTTTGATATATGTATATCCAATATTAACGCCTGGTAAAAGCGCTATAAAAAATTCAGCTT
>CAYJBD010000045.1:379-6539 GCA_964368465.1 uncultured Muribaculaceae bacterium | reverse complement strand
TACTAATATCATTAAAACTACACCTATTATTGCAATTAGTGAAGTTAGTAACATTATCTTATTTGTATTTACTGGTATATGTCCTACCATTTCATTTGTAGTTCCATTTACAACTAGGTAAAAAGTATTTATATTCGCATTTTGATAGTAATTATAAATATATACCGGTAAATAAACCACTTGCCAACTTTGTTCAGTTATAACTAATTCATTTTTCAACCATTTTGAACCACGATCATATTGTTTTATAGTATCAATTAAGTAATCTTTATTGATATCTTTAGTCCACTCTTCTGTTAATTCTTGAAGTTTAGGAACATTGACATTTCTTCTTTCAGCAGTTGCATCTTTAAATAACTCTTGGTTAAAAGCTACCGCTTCATCTATATTATAAGATCCTGTATTATTGATAAGTTGTGTGATTTTATCTAGATGATTATCTGATATATTTTCCATTGTTCTTTCAATTGGCATTTTGTCTATTATAATATCATATTCTCTTATTACTTGGTATAAATCAGCATCATACTTAGTAGCTGTTTTACCGTCACCAAAAGATACGATATTCTTTTTTGCTGTTATTTCTGCTTCTGCTTCAAATTTACTATGAGCTTTAACATTTACTAAGACATAGGGTAGATAAACTTTTCTTAAACTCTGTTCATTAACTTGGTTATTGAAAACAGGATTTACAAAAAATTTTCTTTTATTAAGAATATTATTGAAATCACTTATTACTTCTTCTTTTGTTTTTTTAAATGGTAAAATGTATACTGGTGCTGGGGCATTATCAACTTTATTTTCAATTGTTAACTCATTTCCACACCAATGACATCTTAAATCATTAATACTGCTAGAATTTAGTACAATATTACTACTACAATTACTACATTTTACGGCGATCATTTCATTCATCTTATCACTTCCATTATAATAATATCATAAAAAAAAAGAAGAAACAATTATTCTTTAGTTGTTTCTTTCTTTATATCTTTAATATAATTACTTGCAGAACTTCCTGCACTAACAGTTTCATTATTAGCTCCAAGCATTCTAGAATTACTTAATCCGCGTAAACGTTTTATTAGTTTTTCGTCGCCTTGAGTATTATGCATTGCTGATTTTGTTTCTTTTTCATATGTATGTCTAGCATTTTTATTTCGATATCTATTATAGATATATAGGAAATAAATTACTCCTAGAGATAATAATAAGAAATCATATTCAAAATCAATAAGTATCATACCAAAACCACTAAATAATTCTATTATTCCGGAAACAATGAATAACTTTGGCATATTTAGCGGAATACTTCCCATTGTTTCTTTAGTTCTTGCATTAACTGCTACATAGTGTAAAACGCTTTTATCACCTTTTAATTGATGATAACTATATAACCAAACTGGTAAATAAGCCGCGATCCATTGTTGACCAATGATATTCATATCTTCTTTATCCCATTTGATTCCACGGTTGAATTTCTCTAATGTTTCATTTGCTTTAAATTTAGCAACATCTCTTGCTTGTGATGCTACTATGCCTTGGATATGCTCAATGTCTACATCTCTTTTTTCTGATGTATAACCTTTTAAATAATTGGCATCCCATGAAACAGCATTTTCAATATCAAATGGCATGATAGAGTTAATAATGTTAGTTGTTTTATTAGAGTTTTTATGATCTAGTTTATCAACATTTGATTCTATTGTTAAATCATGTATTTCTATATCAAAGTCCCTATTAACAGTGTATAAGTCAGCATCATATCTAGTTTCTGTTCTTTTATTATCACCAGATCCAGTTGTTACTGTATACTTTCTAACTAATACTTCTCCTGTTCCTTCTAAACTTGAATGTCCATTAATGTCTACAACCATATAAGGAAGATATACTCCCATTATATTATTTGTTGTAAACTCATTTTTAAACTTAGGATGGGCAAAGAATTTTCTCTTACCTACAAATGTTTCAATAGATGTTTTGGCATCTTCTTTTTTTACTCCAAATGGTAAGATTACATCTGGTATTGCACCGTTTGGAATAGCTTTATTAATCGAAAGACTATTACGACACCAGTGACATCGAGAATGTGGAGCTTCTTTTGTATCAATAACAACTTCTGCTCCACAACTACTACACTTTAATGTGATAATATCTTTAGCTGATTTATCTATTCCTTTTGCACCTGTTCCTACATGAAGACCTTTCATATTTTTGATATCTTCTATGATACCTTCTGTTTTTCCAGGTGTAAATTCATGTCGACAATAATGACAAACTAGTTTACCTCTTTTTTCATTAAAAGCAATATCTGTTGAACCACATCGTGGACATTTGTTTTGACCATCTTTTGCATTTTTGTTAGTTTCTATAATATTTGGACCTTTATCTTCTACTACAGGAGCAGGTTGTTCTACTTTTGGTTGTTCTTCAATAACCTTTTCCTTGTTATCCATAATTAGATATTACCTAAGATTTCTGCTTTTTCTTTATCAAATTCTTCTTGAGATAATACTCCAGCATCTACTAAACCTTTTAATTTAGTTAATTTTTCATATGGGTCTTCTGCTGGTGCTTGTGTTGGGGCTGCTTGTTGTTGTGGTACTTGTTGTTGTAATCCACCCATAGCTCCGCCAACTGAGTTCATTCCCATTCCCATGAATCCCATGTTCATAGCTCCGCCTTCAGATTCTCCTGCTGCTTGGAATCCACGTGCAACTGATTGTTGCATAAATGAGTTACCTCTAGCACCAGATAATGCATCTGCTTTTTTAACATCACTAAGTAATGCTTTAGTATCTGGATCGTATTCGATAGGAGCTAGTGCAACTTTAATAATTTCTAAACCACGATCTGCTTTCCAATGATAAGCTGTTTCAACAGCTTGAGAAAGACTAAGTGCAAACCCTACTTGATCTCCTTGAATTTTTGTAATTCTGTTTCCTTTTGACGGGTCATTTGTATAAAGTGAGAATGCTTCTGCTAAGCTACTTACTACTTCATTAAATAGTTGACTTCCTGCATCATTATCAAAATCAGTAAAATCAAATACTGCTGCATCTTGTAAATAAGTTGCTGGTACAAATTGTTTTACAAATAGAATTGGGTCTAAAATTCTTAATGAATAAGTACCTCTTACCATTGCTCCTACTTGTGCATTTAAATATGCATCATCCCAATAAATTTCAGATGGTGTTCCAAACTTATTATTAGGTATTTCTTTTAAATTAACATAGAAAGCTTGTTGTGAAGTTCCTGCTTGTCCTCCCATTTTAAATCTTTCCCAAGTTTGTTTAATTAGCGGTCCTACAATACCATCTCCTGCAAAGATTGATTGTGAATTTACGTCTTCAGATGAGTAAATAAATCCTCCTGCTTCTGCAATACAACCTGTAACTCTTCCATCTTCTAAAGTTACCAAAGCTGTTCCTTCAGGCACTAAGATTTTACTTCCGTTAGAAATAACGTTTACTGAACCTTTAGTATTTTCTCCTCTTCCATTGTTTTGACCAACTGGTACTGCTGGAAAAACTCCTGCTGTTGCTGGTACTCCTTCCATTGGTTGATAGAAATCTTTCCACTGATCAGCAAATGTTCCACCAAGTGCTCCAGTGAATGCTTTAATAAATCCCATAGTTTTACCTCTTTCTTTTTTTAGAAATACATTATTATATATATTTCATTAATTTTATAATATCACAGTAATTAAAACTTTTCTACAAAAAAAGCAACTTTTGATAGTTGCTAAATTTTAAACCTTTTCCTAGTTTTTATATATCCCACTTTAAACAAAATACTTATTAATATTTTTATAGATAATTTTAGTTTAGAAATATCTTTATTTACTTCTTTTTTTGTTTTGTTATTTAAACAAGCAAATAATATTAAGTGCTTTATTAAATATAATTTTTTATTAAACTTTAAAGCTGTTAAATCCATATGTAATGATTCTAAAAAATATTTGTAATATCCTTTAGGATTTTTTTTGAAAAGATTATCAATGTTATTGGTATATCCATCTGTTTGATATTCACATATCATAATATTAGAATCTTTTAAGATTATTCCTTTTTCATGTTTATCCATCTCATTATATAACCTGGCTTCAGTAGTAAATCTTTCTTTACCTTCTAGTTTATGTTCATATTTTTTTCTAACTTCAGCTTTATATACTAATGCTAATTCTCCAACAAACTCTTGCTTCATATAGATGTCAAACATTTTATTTACATTATCATCTATTACAAAATTTTCATTATTATAATCTTCCATTGTTTTTATATAACCAAGTGCATAAAAAGTTTCGGTCTTGTGCTTTTTATAATCTTTGATTATTTCTTTTAGTGCTGTGTCAGTTAGGAAATCATCTGAGTCAACTTCTAATATTAATTCTGTGGTAACTTTACTTGTTGCGAAGTTAATAGCTTTCATCTTCCCTTGGTTTGATTGGTAATAATAATGGATTTTGAAAGGTGCTGTTTTTTTCCACTTGTTAACTACTTTAGCTGTATTATCATTACTTCCATCGTCTACTATTAACCATTCAAACTTTTGAAATGTTTCATAGTTTTTTAGTAAGCTATTATATAATTGTTCTAATAGTTTTTCTCTATTGTAGGTTGGTGTAATAACTGTAATCATTTATTAATCCTCCCATATATTAATATAATCATCTAAAAGACTTTTTTGTTGATTATATTTTTTTGCTTGTGGTTTATTTATAATTATTTGTTCTAATGCTTGTTTTAGTGATTCTTCATCATTATTAGAAATCACAGAGTTATCATAATCTTTTAATGCTTCTACTGCACCTGTTTTAGTAGCTAAGATATATTTATTTAAAGTTATACCTTCTTTTGCTACCATTGGATACCCTTCATATAAAGAAGGCAGTAATAAATAATCACATTCTTTAATAAATGGATACGGATTATCTTTTTTACCTAATAAATGAAAAGTTTTTTGTAGCTTGTTTTCGGTAATTAAATTACTTAGTTTTTCTTGTAGTGGACCTTCGCCTATAGCAAATATTTCGTAATCATATTTTTTTATTAAATCATTATGGATATTTATTAATCTTTCATATCCTTTAGCATCTACTAATCTACCAACTACTAAGAAATTCAATTTATCTTTTTTAAAAGGTAGTTTGGTTTTTTCTTTAGAATTAGTTATAATTCTTTTTGGATCAAAATAATTATAAACAACATGAACTTTATTTTCTAACTTTTTAGCATTTTTAATTTTCAGAAAGTTATCTTTACCTTCTTTACTAACAAAAACTATTTTTTTGTATTTTTCATATGTTTTAATAAGATTTTCGCATCTTTTATTATTATAATGTTTAGTTAAATCAGTATGATTAAAACTATATAATTCTTTATTAGTAGACACACTAAATAAATTTGTTATAGGACCTTCTAAGAAAGCTACTTCAATATCATATTTATTTTTTATATATTTATTATAGATAGCTTTACAATAAAAACTATTTCTTAACAATAGACCATTTTTTTTCTTAATTAGAGTACTTGTTTTTTTATAACTGTTATTGTTAATAGAAATGACATTTACTTTTTGATGTAATTCATTTAAAAGTTCTTCATCTTGGTATAAAGTTAAAATAGTAACTTGATATTTATCGATTAGATTATTTGCTACATCAATTAGTACTTTTTCAGCACCACCTAATGTTAAACTAGTAATTCCAAAAACAATTTTTTTCATTATAACTCCTTAGCTTTTAAATAAATCATCGCATGTATAACAACAATTACTAACATGACTGCTGAATTGAAATACGTATGCCCTGCAAAAGTAGATATACCATAAGATAGACCTGCTCCTACTAAAAGCATTAAAAAGTCTACTTTTAGTTTCTTTCTTTTTATAAAGGCTTTATATACTCCATATCCAAATATATATAAGAATGGTCCCATAAAGATAAGGAAACCTATAATACCAAAATTATAAAATAATGCTAGTGTTTCCATTTCTAAAGTAAGCATTCCAATATTAGTTAAATATCCATTACCAAATAGTTTATACATTACAGAATCTTGTAATTGATATAATCTTGTATGATAAATCAATTGTTGTTGACGGTAATCGATACTTGATAATTCATGTTTTTCAGAATAATCATATAGATAATCTAAGG
>CAYJBD010000045.1:0-366 GCA_964368465.1 uncultured Muribaculaceae bacterium | reverse complement strand
TAGATTGGTGGCCCTTCTGGATCTTCTGGATTAATATTACTAAGTTCATCTAGTTGTTCTCTTCTTAAGAATGTAGATGATCCAAAAGTTACTACTACTATAATTAATGCAGCGAACCCTGCTATTGATGTTATTAGTATTTTAGTGTTTTTTCGTTTGATTAAATATCCTAAAAACATAAAAACAATAAATAATGTTCCAATAATAACAACGCCATAGAACCCTGTTCTATTACCAATGTGTAATGTTAAATATATACCAATAGCCATTACTAAACCTATTTTAGGTATGATCCATTTTTTACTTTTAACAATGTATGGTAATATAACACATAAAGACAATACTAATACTGCTGCGACTGCTCCA
>CAYJBD010000044.1:0-6602 GCA_964368465.1 uncultured Muribaculaceae bacterium | reverse complement strand
TACCATTGCTTATCCATTATACACCCCTACATTAATCCTTCAACAAAAATCCAAAGTAAATTGATTAACAAAAAGAATCCTGCAAAAAACACTAAAAATAAAATAGTAGCACCAGAATACTTAAACATATCTTTTTTGTTTGGAAAATGAATTCTTGTAAACTCTTTCTTTAAACCTACAAAGAAAGTCATAATCTTATCTCTAATACTCTTCTTTTCTTTTTTCACCTCTGTCTTCTTAACAGGCGTAGTTTTCTTTTTATCAACAGTTCTTGTTGATACTTTCTTTTCGCTCTTCTTTTTATCAACAACTTTTGTTGATTTCTTAATTTCTTTTGTTTCTTCTACCTTTTTAGCTTTTGGCATAAATCTCACCATACTTTCTATAAATTAAATCAAAATAAAAACACTTGCTTCGTGTTAGTAATAAAATAACACAAAACAAGCATTTAGTCAACTATTTACCACTCATTATAAATAAAATAACCGCTGTCACACTAAACATCACAGTTAAAGCAGCTAAGATATACCAAGTAGCATTCCCATGCGATACTTTATTGTTATCATATTCTACTCCACCTAAACCACTATAAGCAGTACTTTTTGTTTTAGAAATTCCTAAATTATCAGAAGCACCATCATTAGAAACAACATTTTTCTTGTTATTAATATACTCATGATAATAAGGTTTTCCATCTTCTATAAAAATAGATCTATAATAATCTTTATCATCTTCATCAACAGTAGCTATATCTAAGTAATTTTCTAAATCACTTTTTATCATATTCACAGTACCAAGAGATATTTTATCTAAAATACCTAATGAACCAAATAATATTATAGTTGCTAGAAACTCTTTATTTTGTTCAACTGCATATTTTTTTTGTTCTTCACTTTCAAAAGGAACCTTTTCAGCATCTATTACTTCTTTATCAAAAAAACTACCAAAAAAAATTTTTCTTGAATCTAATACAGGAATATATTTTCCATCCTCATGAATTTCTTTTAACCTCTCAGAAACTCTAATATGGATATCTCTAGAATCTTCTTCATTTAATTTATCATATAAAGTTGTAATATTCTTATTTTCCATATTATCACCCTATTATTAGTGTACAACAAAATCACTAAAAATACAATATTTAATTATCACTGATCATACTAGCAAATACCAGTTTCGCTCTTTCAAGCAAATCTCTGACTTTTTTAACTGTTAAATCTAGCAATACAGCAATTTCACTGATTTTAAAATTGTTATACTTTAAAAGAAATACACATCTTCCCATTAGTGTCATCGAATAAGATAGTGAAATAACTCTTCTCTCATAATCTTCATCTATCACATATTCAATAGGTGAAACATCCGGAGATACAAATACATTTCCTAATTCTACTTCACTATCATTTGTATCAATCATACTATTAAGTGAAAAACTGAAATTTAAAGCACTGTGCTTCATAGTCATACTTCTTCGCAACAAATTAATAATTTGTCTTTTAATACAAACTCTAACTAACGTATAAAATAAAATGTTCTTATGCTCATCATAAGCTTTTAAAGCATTACTAAAACCAATGTATCCTTCCTGCACTATGTCATCTAATTCTAATCCACATTGTTTTGCAACAGGTAAATATTGCAAAGAAAAAGATGTAATCAAAGGTTCATACTTTTTATATAAAAGAGCTTTGCTATCTTCATCATTTTCTTTTATTAAATATATTACCTCATAATCATTTACATCTTTATAATTCATATTATCCCTACTTTCTACTATTAATAACTTGATAAATCATAATAGCAGTTGCAACAGATGCATTCAAACTATTAACTTTACCTCTCATAGGGATTGTAGCCATAATATCACATGATTCACGTACCAGTCTTGCTATACCATTTCCTTCATTTCCAACAACCAAAGCAATCTTTGAAGAATAATCAATCTCTGTATAATCAGTACCATCCATATCAGTACCTATTATAAAGAAACCTTTATCTTTAAGTTTTTTTATTGTTTGATGCAAATTAGTAACCATAGCAAGTGGAATATTTTCAAGTGCTCCAGCTGAAGTTTTCATAACCGTAGGAGTTACAGATACACTACGATTTTTAGGAATAACAATTCCATCAACACCTGCAGCCTCACTTGTTCTTATAATTGCTCCTAAATTATGAGGATCTTCTAAATGATCTGTAATAATTAAAAAACAATCATCTTTTTCTAAAGGTAAATCATCTAAATTATGATACTTGTAATCCGCTATATCCAAGATTATACCTTGATGTGATTTATCTGCAAGTCGATCAATATCTCTTTTCATCTTATATTCTACATTAATTTCACTTTTCTCTATTAAAGAAAGTATCTTTTTATCATCAAAGTTATCTTGCAAAATAACTCTTTTAATCTCTTTACCACTTTCTAATAATCCTAATGCCACATTACGACCATACACTAACATTTAAACCACCTACTATATAGTCAATCAATTTAACTATTCTTTCTTCTTGTCTTACTAAATCTAAATATCCAATCATTGCTTCCAATCCAGTTGCAAGACGGTATTCCTCCATTGTACAATTCTTCCTTGTATAATTTCTCATCTTATGATTTCTAGCCCTTCTAATAATATTAACTTCGTCATCTGTCAATATCTTAGCATGCATCATTCTTATAACAGCTTCTGCTTGTGCCTTAGCACTTACATATTTAACAGCTTCCTGCTGTAATATTTTTGGATTAGAAGGAAAATTTCTAATCACATATTTTCTAATATAATTTTCATAAATAGCATCTCCTAAATAAGCAAGAACTAACACATTAGTCTCTTTAGGGTTTTCTCTAACATCAAACATCTAATCTCTCCTTGGCACTATTATACTACAAAACAAAGAAAAAAACGAACTAATCGCTTCTTCCCATTGCCATAAGAACTAATCTTAACAATTCTAAAACAGTTGTTAAAACAGCTGCAACATACGTATAAGCTGCTGCTTTTAACATCTTATTACCACCAACTAATTCTTCTTTTGTTAAAACTTTTATTTTCTTTAACTCAACAACTGCTCTTTTAGAAGCATCAAATTCTACTGGTAATGTTACTAATTGAAATAATAGTAACAAAAGTAATAAACCAATACCACCCCAAACAAAATTCATTGCTCCAAATATGAAACCAATAAATATAGCAACATATCCTAAATTAGAACCAAAATTAGCAAATGGAACTAAAAAAGAACGAAATCTCATAAAAGAATAACCTTTTTTATCTTGGATCGCATGACCAACTTCATGAGCAGCCACAGCACAAGCAGCAACACTACTTCCATGAAAGTTATCCTTCGATAACTTAACTACTTTTCTCTTCGGGTCATAATGATCAGACAACATTCCACTAGACTCAACAACATAAACATCACTAAGACCATTAGCATCTAATATCTGTCTAGCAACTTCACACCCTGTAATATCCTTCTCTACTTTTACTTTTTTATATTTACTATAAGTTTTATTAACAAAAACACTAGCACTTAAACTAATAAGAATACTTATCCCAATAAGTACTAATCCTATAACATCTAAACCGTAATACATTAAACCTCCTTACTTATAACAGTACCTTCTCTAGTATCCTTGATCTGATAACCTAAAGATTCTATTTTAATTCTAATATCATCTGCTCTAGCAAAATCTTTGTTGATTTTAGCTACTTTTCTCTCTTCCACTAAGTCTAATATTTCACTAGGAATTTCTTCTTTTTCATATACTAGTAAATCTAATGATAAAACTTTATCAAATTTATCAATCAAAAATCTCTTTGTCGCACCATTAGCTACTTCTTTTAATAAATCATATAAAGTAGTAATCATCATAGAAGTATTAAGATCATTATCAATAGAAGACTTAAATTTATTATTATAAAGTAATACTACATCCTCATCAATTTCACCATCAGCATCCAAACTATTAATCTTACTCTTCAACTTCTTATATGCATTATCAGCACTATCTAAAGATTCATAAGAAAACACTAATGGATTACGATAATGTGAATTCAAACAAAAATAACGATAACTAAGTGGATTATAACCCTTTTCTTTTAATACTGACAAAGTTAAAAAATCACCCTTAGATTTACTCATCTTTCCATCAGTTAATACTAAATGACCATTATGCATCCAATAGTTACACCATTTATGACCGATGTAGGCCTCACTTTGAGCAATTTCATTAGTATGGTGCGGAAAGATATTATCTATACCACCGCAATGAACATCTAAATACTCACCAAAATATTTAATTGCAATAGCAGAACACTCTATATGCCACCCCGGATATCCCACTCCAAACGGAGAATCCCATTTCAAATCTTGATTATCAAATTTCGATTTTGTAAACCAAAGGACAAAGTCTGCTTGATTTCTTTTATCTTCATCCATAATGACATCATCTCTAACACCAACCATCAATTCATCTTCAGTTTGATTAGTTAAAGCATAATAATTATCTAACTTACTAATATCAAAATAAATATTATCTCCTGCTTTATAAGCATAATCTTTTTCAATTAAACCTTCAATTAATTTTATATAATCGTCAATATGCTCTGTTGCTGGAGCAATAACATCTGGCATTTCATTATTTAATTCTTGAAAGTCAGTAAAAAAAGCATCAGTATACATTTTAGCTATTTCCAAAACAGTCTTATGTGCTGCTTTAGCACTTTTCACCATTTTATCGTCCCCTGTATCTCCATCACTACTTAAATGACCAACATCAGTGACGTTCATAACTCTAGTTACTTCATAACCACTATAAGTAAAAGACTTCTCCAAAACATCCTGCATGATATAACTGCGCAAATTACCTATGTGAGCATAATGATAAACAGTCGGACCACAACTATACATCTTTACTTTTCCTGGCTCATTTGAAACAAACTCATCTATTGATTTTGTTAAAGTATTGTATATCTTCATAAATCCTCCCACTACAACAATAACATTAAAATGTCGTTAAAATATGTAATATCTATATTATAACATATGTTATTTATAATGTATATTTTAATAAAATTTAGACAAATTAAAAAAGAAAGGAGTTTACATGCAGGAAGATTTAAAATTAGTAGAATCAATCTATGATACGTGCTCTATGGCAATATATAGTATTGAAAAGTTACAAGAAAAGATAGAAAACAAAAAAAACAAAATACTTCAAACAATCAAAAATATCAAAAAAGGTTATCAAAGATATCAAAAAGATGCAAAAGAAGTATTAAAAATAGCTAATATCCATCCAAAATCCATTAACACATTCATCAAACTTAGTACAACATTCAATCTGTCAATTGAAATACTACATGATAATAGTGATTCGGCCATAAGTGAAATTTTAATAAAAGGAATCAACATGGGTATCAAAGAAATGGATAAAGAATTAAATAATTACTACCATTTCCATAAAAAAACTGTTACTTTTACAGAACAGTTCATTAATTTCCAAAAAGATAATATAAATAGTTTAAAAGTTCATCTATGACAAGCTATTAATCATTATCTTTTTTTTACCGTTTAAAAATTCATTTATTATTATTACATCTAACTTATCATCAATAATTTTATCTATTTTTCTTGCTCCAAACTTCTCAAAATTAGATTCACTAATAATTTCTTTAATCAAATTATCTGTAAATTCTAGATTCAATCCCTTTTCTTCAAATTTAACTTTTAAAGTTTCTAATTTGTCTTTAATAATATTACTTATCAAAGACTCAGTTAACTTATTAAAGAAAACAATTTCATCAATACGATTTATTAATTCTAAACTAAAGTAATCTTTAATAACAGTTAATATGTCTTGGTTTACATCAAAATGAAATCCAACTTCACTATTGTGGCATCCCAAGTTAGAAGTCATGAATATAAAAGTGTGATCAAATCTCACTTCTTGACCTTTAGAGTCTTTTATCTTTCCTTCGTCTAATATTTGCAAAAACAGGTGCATAATATCTGGATGAGCTTTTTCTACTTCATCTAATAAAACGATACTATGTGGCTTATTTCTTACTTCTTCTAAAATATTACGATAATCATTATATCCGACATACCCTGGCGGAGAGCCAATTATTTTACTTATTGAGTGAGATTCCTTATATTCACTCATATCTAATCTTATGAAATTATCTTCACCATATAATAATTTAGCAAATTCCTTAACCAATAATGTTTTTCCCGTTCCAGTAGATCCTACAAATAAAAAAGATTTTGGCTTACATTCCTCTTTAAATCCTAACTTTATTCTTTTTGTAACATTACATACACGCTTGACTGCTTCTTCTTGCCCAACTACTTTATCATTCAAAGTACATTCAATTTTTCCTATTTCATTAATCAAAGACTTGTTTAACTCATATATAGGTATTTTTGTTTTTAAATGTATAACTTCACTAATCATTTCTTTTGTAACTTCTTTCCCTATAGAACTATTTATATCACTGATATTAAGCACATTTACTTTCGACTCTAATTTTTGCTGTTCTTTTTTTAATTTCGAAGCTAATTTGAAGTCCTGTTCTACAACGGCTTGATTCTTCTTTTTT
>CAYJBD010000043.1:1325-6608 GCA_964368465.1 uncultured Muribaculaceae bacterium | reverse complement strand
TCTTAGAATTTAAGGACGAAATAATTCCGCGGTACCACCTTAATTCATAAGAAACTTATGCTCTTCATTTTATATCGCTCATAAAGCGTGCTACTTTTATCATGTCAAGTTCATAACCCTTTTAGCTTTGTTCACACCACCCACAAAGTCTCTTTTCTAAAATAAGTTATTACTGCTACATAAGTACCAATAAATATAACATTTATAATACTACAATTGATCAATATATTCAAGTAATTTTAAGAATAATTTCATATAATCTTTAACTAGACCCTTACGTCTAAGCTTTCTTATCTCAATTCTTTTCTTATTAGTAGGTAAATCACCAAATATAATATTAGAAATACTCTCTTTCAATATAGTATCGATTTGTAGATCCATTAAGATACTATCAATATCTTCTCTAATAACACGAACTGCATCTATTTCAATATCTTTACCCTTACAATTAATCGTCAACTGACCAATTGTTTGTACATCTTTAATAATAACGACAAAATCATTATCTTCTATGTAAGATTCAGTTGATAAAACACTTTGATTAAAATAACAAATAACTTCATCAGCTTTCTTCGTATTTCTAAATCTTAACTTATAAGTTCTATTTTGTGGTACTATACCACTTTTTCCTTCAATAGAACGAATAATAACAGTGTAATTATTTTTCAAATAGTTATAATCAATATCAGTCTTTAAGAAATAACCTTCTTTATATAAACCAGTCTTTCCATCATCTTCATAAAGAGTATATGTATTACTGACACCAGGAAATATATGTATTTCCATTTCTTTAGGTGCTTCAACCTCATTATCAACAGTTAAATTAGCAAGGGGAACAATTGCTCCACTCTTAGCAAAAACAGGATAATCTTCATCTTTAAAGAAAGAAACATACTTATTATTACCAGGAAACTTCTTACCTGTTTTAAAATCATACCAAATCCCATCAGGGATATAAAACTTATGAATATTACGTTTCATTATACTATCATTTTTATTTAAAATAGGCGCAACTAACAATTGTGACCCAAAATAATATTGATTACGATAATTATCATCATCATATACCCAAGGTAATTGATAATAAAAAGGTTCAATTAAAGGAACACCATCTTTATGATATTTATATCCTTCTGTATATAAATAAGGAATTAAACGATGTCTTAGTTGTAGATAATATTTAGCAATATTAAACGTCCTAATATCCCACTTCCAAGGTTCTCTTTTATAATATTTACCTCTTGCAGCATGAAATCTAAAAATAGGAGAAAACACTCCAAGTTCAATATATCTAACGTAAAGTTCATCTTCTTCGATTCCACCATGATTACCACCAACATCAAAACTCCACCAAGAAAGACCACTATTAGCCATACTTAAGTTTTTAAATGGTAGTTCTTTTAGTGTATTCCAACTAACTAATGTTTTACCTGAATAAGCAATTGGATAACGGTGATCCACTAAAGTTGTAGGCCTACCTAAAATCATACTTCTCTTAGCTGGAATTCTACCAGAATCTAAATGCATATAATGATTCAAAATCCATTGATTTTTATTTTCATTATGCTCATCATAATCATTCCAAAAAAAGTCTATCCCTAAGTTTTCTAAAGGATGTAATAATACTTTCATAAAAACATCTAAAAATTTTGGATTTAGCGGATCAAAAATAATTATTTTATTATGAGTAAGACCAAGATTTTCTGCTACTAAAGAATAATAAACCTCATAAGGATAAACCCCTTCTTTAGGATTTATTTTAAGTGCAATTTTCATGTTCTTAGAGTGAATATAATCAACTACATTTTTAGGATTAGTAATTAAACTTTGATTAAAAGTATAACCCGTTTTAGCATGTAGACCTAATTCACTATCTCTAATATGCCAATCACTATCTAATAACATAACAGACATTGGTATTTCATTTTGTGAAAAATCATCTACTAAAGCTATTAGTTCTTCTTCATGATATTTTTCATTTCTACTCCACCAATTACCTAATGCATATCTAGGTATCATTGGTGGATAACCAGTAAGATGATAATAATCATTTAAAGCAAATTTGAAATCTGTATTATAAAGAAAAACATATATATCTAAACCACCAGTTTCTCTTTCCCTCAAACTACCATCAGTCTCAATTAACATAGAATTACTATCATCATAACTGACAAATCCATCTAATGAATATAATCCCTTCTTATTAAGGTTATTATTTTTTACATCATAACTAGTTAAATTACCCCCAAAATTACGAACTTCTGGATGATGAACATACCATGATTTTTCAGTTGGAACATTTAATAATTCAAGTCGTAAATTTTTCATTGGATCCATCTTAGTACCAATAGGATTAGATTCTTTAGTATAAGAAAGTTTAAAATATTTAGTTGTTATTTCTAAAAAAGTATCATCTTCTCTTATTGTAAACATACATTCAGGAAAATTACGATTAATAGCAAATTGACTAAGGTTATCAACAAACTTACCAGATGGATGATATTCAATCCTAATTAATCTCTCTGTTAAAATAGAAAAACGATATGTTTCTCCCTTTTTAACAGATTTATCTTTTGCTAAAGAATTAGTATAATCATACTCAAATTGTTTACCAATCGGATACATTCGATCACCACTTTCTATTCTATACATATTTTAACATAATTAACTGTAAAAAAAAAGAGAAAATTAGTATCTAATCTCTCATTACTGTAATTTCAACATTGGCATTTTCACCATTACTATTATTAATAAGTGCCATACAATGATCAGTAATACCTACTGATAAAGTACAACTATCATTAGTAAAAACATCGCTTTTACCTGTCACATCATTTCTAACAGTACATTTTCCATTATCTACATAATTATCAAATGAATACTGATCGACATAATCTGTCAATTGAAATACTTGGGAACCTGTTATCGTAACGGTGTAGTGCTTCGTTGGTTTTTCTTTATGCATTTATATCCTCCCTAGCAAGAATAAAATAATAACATAAACAAAACTACAATGTCAATTTATCTTAGATTAAAACTGTAAAGTTAATCAACATATAACATATGATAAACGTCAAAGATAAGATTGTTTTCTTTGATGAAAGTTGCGGTTTCTACACCTACATAACGAAAGTGTCTAGTCTCATTATTATACCCTGTCATATCTTCACCACTTTCAGGATATCTGTAAATAAATCCATATAAATGTGCATTTTCAAGTAACCAGTCTAACTCAGCAGTACCAGCAAAAGCAACACCACTTCTAGTCATTATATCAACTGCTAAACCCGTCTGATGTTCTGAAAAACCAGCCCTTACAGCATATAAATCAGCATTACTTTCACCATATTGCAAAACAGTACTATCATATATTTCTTGTTGCTCTTGATAACTACGGTAACCTAAACCAACTAATAACGAAAGACCCTCTTCTGCTGCAGCATCAGACATATCCATAAAATTATTAAGTGCTCCCTTACTTAAATAATACTCATATCTTTCATCATATCCATATTCAGATGGAACAATTTCTAATTTAGTAGGTTCATATTCACTAGATACACCATTATATTTATTTATTAACATCGTTTCAGAAAAACTATCATTAATATTAGCATTCTCATAATGAGGTTTATCAAGTCCTAAATTAACTTGTAAAACAACATCAGAATCTTTATTTCTAGATTTAATTTTATAATCGACATACCTCTCATAATTAGCAACAAGTGAATAATCAAACTGTAAGAAATCATCAACATCCCTTTGATTACCTAATTCAATAAAAGATTTAATCTCTTCATCAGTACCACTAGCTAAAATATAAGATATTTCAACAGTTTTATAATCTAACTCATTAAGTAAATTAATATTATTTGCTAAATCATCAACTTCACTATATTCTATTTCTAAATACAAATTATAGTTATCTTCAATATATTTATCATCTGCTACTACAGCATTTAAAACATCATTAAAGCCAAGTTCTAATACTTCATCAAGCATTCCTTTATCTAAAATAGCCTTACTAGCATCCCTACTATATTCTAAATCAGTCAGTTTAGTAATATCTCCTTCTCTTAAATAAATAGGAATAAAGATCACTACTCCAATAATAATTATAAAAAAAATTAAACGCTTAAAATTCTTTTTCATTTTAAGTTTCTTCTTTCTCATATTATCACCTACTATCCCTTAAATTATAGCACACAATCAATTGTTATGATATACTAAAAGAGGTGATTTAAATGAAAAGAGCAATTGTATTAGGCGGTGGTGGTAGCAAAGGAGCTTACCAATTAGGAGTCTGGAAAGCATTGCAAAAATTACATATTGATTATGATATCGTAACAGGAACTTCAATAGGTTCAATTAACGGTGCTTTTATGCTAACTGATCAAATAAAAGCTTGTGAATATTTATGGATAAGTATTTCTAATAAAGACTTATATAATAAAAAGTCTTTAACTGAACTGGAAACAATGAAAAATTTAACTTCTGCTTTTATCAAAAATCAAGGTATCGATACACTTGGAATGGAGCAAATTATAAAAAAATATTTAAATATAAATAGATTCTTTTCATCAACTAAAAACTACGGTTTAGTAACATATAATAAAACTACTAACAAAGCACATAATATTATCAAAGAAAAACTTACTAAAGATAACTTAATTAGTTATCTAATGGCTTCTTCATCACTATATCCAATTTACAAACCAAAAGAGATAGATAACCATCACTTTATTGATGGAGCTTATCATGATACCCTACCTATCAATCTTGCAATTGAACTAGGAGCAGAAGAAATAATAGCCGTTGATTTAAACTCTATTGGTTTAAAACAAACAATTAATAATAGCAATATACCTATCACATATATAAAACCTAATCAAAAATTAAGTAATATCGCTCACTTCAACACAAAAAATTCACGAAGAATAATTAAATATGGCTACAACGACACTTTAAAAAAATATAAGTATTGCGAAGGAATAATTTATACCTTTAAAAAGAGCCATTTAGAAGCTATAAATAAAAAGTACAAAGAAAAACTAACAAAGTTAACTACTAAGTACAACATAACTAGCGATATAAACAATACTATAGAAAACCTAGCAACCTATCTTGAATTAGATGATACGACTATTTATACTCACTTCAATTATATATTTAATATCAATAAACAACTAAAAAAAATAAATCAATTAGATAGTAGATTAATTGAAGAAAAAATCAAACTAAAAGATTTAAAAGACATAACAAGTTCAAAATGGTTAATCTTCT
>CAYJBD010000043.1:314-1315 GCA_964368465.1 uncultured Muribaculaceae bacterium | reverse complement strand
TGTCTTTTATACAGTATAATGGAGAACTAATGAATAATTTTAAATTCAGTGACAACAACAAAAGATATCATACCTTAGACTATTTCTATAAAAATAAGTTTAATTCTAAAGTGTTTAAAGTAAGTTTAAACGCTAATTTTACTTGTCCTAATATAGATGGTACCGTCGGTACTAAAGGATGTATATACTGTTCTAATATTGGTAGTGGTGAGTATGCTGGCAATAAAGAAAAAGATATTAAACTACAGTTTGAAGAAGTGAAAAATATAATTTTAAAAAAATGGCCTAATTCAAAATACATTGCTTACTTTCAAGCACATACTAATACTTATGAAGAAGCACTAAGTATTGACAATGTCATCGGCTTAAGTATTGCAACTAGACCAGATAGTATCACAGATGAATGTATAGATTATTTAACTTATTTAAATACCAAAACTTATCTGACTATTGAATTAGGTCTTCAAACGATACATGAAAAAACAACTGAATTAATCAATCGTTGTCATACACTAAACTGCTTTGAAGAAATGGTAAAAAAGTTAAGAGACAGAAATATCAATGTTGTCGTACACATTATTAATGGATTACCATATGAAACAAAAGAAATGATGGTAGACACAGTTAAATACTTAAATAAGTTAGATATACAAGGTATAAAGATTCATATGCTTCACATATTAAAAGGTACAGAACTAGAAAACTTATACAATAAAGAAAAATTTCCACTGTTAACTAAAGAAAATTATGTTGATATAGTTATCGCTCAATTAGAGCAGTTAAGAAAAGAAATTGTCATTAACAGAATAACAGGAGATCCTAAAGTAGATGATTTAGTTGAACCACAATGGTTAATTAAAAAATTTACAGTTCTAAATGAAATAGACAAAGAAATGGTAAAAAGAGATAGTTACCAAGGAAAAAAATTGACATAAAAAAAATATTGATTATAATAAAATTAGGAGGTAATTTATGGCTTTAGTAAAATGCAAAAACTGCAA
>CAYJBD010000043.1:0-304 GCA_964368465.1 uncultured Muribaculaceae bacterium | reverse complement strand
ACAAAATAAGTGATACAACAATGTATTGTATACACTGCGGAGAGGAAGTATCAACTGTAACACTTTGTTCAGAATGTAACGAAGAAATAGAAGCAAAAGATACTGTTTGTTTAAACTGTGGATACGAAAAACCTTATAACGTTGACATAAAACCAGAAAAAACAATTAGCTTTTTATCAAAATATGCAACATTCTTAAAAATAATTGCTTTTATAGCAGCTGGTATCATTTTGATTTGGGGATTTGCTCTAATCGATGATTCAGATGGAATGTCACTACTAATCGGTATATTAAGTGCAATTGG